>NZ_DS989904.1:3567611-3738043 GCF_000155595.1 Synechococcus sp. PCC 7335
TGGCGTCTAGCTACAAAACGTTAGAATACTGCTATTAGTGTTTTGTTGCTATCAGAGCCCTACTACTATGGTTTCCCAACCGCTTGACACACTTCCTAGCACTGAAGATCTCCCCTGTTCGGATGATACGCCTGTGGATAATGAAGATCAAAATCTACTGCCTAATCTGCTGCTGCTATCGCTTGCAAGCTTGTGGTCGACGCGGATGGATTGGTTTTTTGCGGTAGATATGGCGGTGTATCACACGACTGGCATTAGTCCTAAGGTACCCGTTGTACCTGATGCCTTTTTAAGTCTGGGGGTTGAGCGCAAGAAAAACGGAAAGTCTCGTAAAAGCTATGCCGTTTGGGAAGAGAATGGAACGGTGCCGACTTTTGTCTTAGAGATGGTTTCTCATCGCTACGACGATGAATACGACGAGAAGATGGCCCTCTATGCTCAGCTCGGTGTGCTGTATTACGTGCTGTACAACCCTGAGTATTGGCAACGACATCAGCATCAGCCCTTTGAAGTTTACAGACTGGAGGAAGACGGCTATCGGCTGAAAATTGGTGAGCCGTACTGGATGCCTGAGATTGGTATCGGTATTGGTAGAGGTCGGCAAGTAGTTGGTGGCATCGAGCAGGAGGTGCTGCTGTGGCACGACGCCCAAGGGAAGGCGTATCCGCTATCAGAGCAGATAATTGCGGATATGCAGATTGACATTAGTGCAGAAAGGCAAAAAGCAGAAACAGAAAGGCAAAGAGCGGAGGCGGAAAGGCAAAGAGCAGATCGGCTGGCCGCGTACTTGAGATCGCAAGGAATCGATCCTGACACAATTACGTAAGACTGCTACTGCTCACGTCTGCTGGGAAAGTGAAAACAAGCTTAACTAGGCTCTGTTGTGCAGTTCTATCTTGCAAGATAGGCGAGTGAGGAAGAAAAATCAGAGGCGTTAGTAGAAGTCCAAGAAATCGCAGCAATGGGGCACGCCTACGGACGAACCGATGAAGCAGGCAGCAAAGCGATCGCTCAATGCACTATTTCTCTTCTCTTTGGCCTATAAGTCTTATCTCAAAATATATCTTCCGAGCCGTATCCCTAAGGCACAACTGTCACTACCGTTCCCACTTCGACCATCTCATATAGCTGACGAACATCTTCGTTGTACATGCGAACGCAGCCATGAGAGGCAGCGGTTCCTACGGATTCTCGATTAGGCGTGCCGTGAAAGCCGATCGAGTTGGTACCGTCTGTCCAAAAGGCAATCCAGCGATCGCCTAAGGGATTGTAAGGCCCAGGCGGGACTACCTCAGAGGTGATTGGATTGGTCCAGCCAGGATCAGTAACTTGGTGGAACACTTCAAACTTTCCGGTCGGTGTCTCCCATCCAGCGCGACCGATAGCGACTGGATAACTGATTTTCACAGTATCTCCTTGATAAACATATACTCTCTTTTATCCCAAGCGAAGTAACAAACTAATTGTCTCTTTTTCTGTTGCTTCATTACTCTCAGCAGTTGCTGGCGGTACGCTTTCTCCGGATACTGACGTAGGTACCGACTGACGAGAAGGAATGGTCTGTAATAGCTCATCTAGTGCCAATTGCTTCGATAAGTCTTGTACAAGACTATCTGGCGTCTGCTTCGTGAATGTTTGTACAACCTTCGCTTCGGCAAAGGCAGCTTCCAACATCACTAAAAAAGAAAACGTTCCGCATACTAGCGTTCCAACAGTGAGTGCCCAAGGCCTATTCGAAGAGTTTTCTTGCCTGATATACATGAGTTTTAGTGAAGCTAGCTTTAAAGAACTATGTAGGCTGTAATGAGTAATGATCCTGCATTTAGACACCATTATAATCGATAGTATTATTTGTATTAATCTACCGTTAGCATCTTTCACTCTCTCCCCGTACTTTTTTCACTAACCCGTACTTTTTTCACTAAAAGGGTTTCACAATAGCAATCAATAGTAATTTGTTCTAAGTCACGTATGCTTTTATACGGTGTCACTCTAATACTATACTTTAATAGTAGGTGATTCGAACATACCTTCTCTATCGAATGACTTCATAAAAGGAAGGAAATATCTATCTTATGGGGTATAAAAAGCTTTGATTGGCTCGTTTTCCTCTGGCTTTCTTAGAGGCAGACACCGCTTTAGGTAGAGGCTTAAGGTAAGTATCTTATGTAAACGTTGTCCTAGCTTGGCTCACCCGTAATTTTATCTTGTGAGCACAGTAGATCCATTTGTCGTTCACAAACCTTCTACAAGAAGATAGAAATAGTATGCAGACGTTGTTCAATAAAACACTCGCAGTTTCTGCTTCCCTTCTCTCTATTGCAGGGTTGGTTCTGTTGGTTCCTCAATCAGTCAGTGCCCAGGAAATGTCTGATGATACAGACGTTACCGAATCCGTTGAGATGGATGCAGTTGAAGTTGATGATAGTGAAGCTGTCGAAACTGAAGAAGTAGAAGTCACCGAAACTGAGGTGATGGATACTGAAGTAGAAGTCACCGAAACTGAGATGATGGATACTGAAGTAGAATCAGTCGGCCAGTCAACCGAAGAGGACATTGATATGGAAACAGAGGCAGTCGATGTTGATATGGAAACGACTGTTGATAGTGAAACCACTGTTCAAGAGGAAGTAGTCGAAACAACAGACTTTTCAAGCAGTCCTCGTGCTTTGTGGTAATTAAGTTAACTGGTAGGACAAGTGAAAAACTATAGTTACTAGTGTAGATAAGGGTATAACGGATTGTCTGTTATACCCTTTCTTTCTGAACAAATGTTCCTCTTTATCCAATCACTTGAGACTTTCAGACTATCTTTTGTCCTGATGAATTCGGTAGGGACAATAGCTACTCTGCATCAATAGTTTCACCTTCCGCAATCCAGCCTCGCAGCGCAGCATGCCGCGCTGCTTCAGTCGTTTCTGAAAACAGTAAGAAGTCGACCCCTGATTGGCGAATCTCTTGTGCAACTTTGTCTATTTCCTGATGGCGAGCCCGATCATTAGGGATAGCATCTCGAATGTATACAGCTAAAATTCTTCCTGGATAATCTTTGACAAGCTGTGCGTATATTTCCGTATCCTTTTGTCCGCTATCTCCAAATAGAATAAAGGGTAGGTTAGAAAAGCGTGCTAGAAGCGGTTCGATTTGCTCTCGCTTATGTTCTTCGTGGGTGAAAGATGTCAAGTTAGCAGGCGATAGTTCGATATCTCTTAGTAAGATTGGCCCCTTTGGAATATCATTAGCACCCATGAACTTGTCGAACAAGTCATACATATTCCAAGGGCTGCTAGATACGTAAAAGATTGGGTTTCCCGAAAAACTATTATCGGTATTGTTCCCTTTCTGAAGCGCCCGGTATAAAGAAGCTACACCTGAAAACGGCCGACGACTCTGAGCATTTCCTAAGTAGGCGATTCGAACCATCTTTAAAGGATCGTCAGCAGCTGTATACACTACCGTATCGTCAATGTCGCTGATCACACCAAACTGTGCACTGGGCGTAACTAGAATCACTTCGCCTTCTGTCATGACGACTTTTTGCTTTCTAGGTGGTGGCTCTAATAGTTCTATATGAACGTTACGCCATAGATCCGCCTCGCTAAGATGGTCTGCGCTGAATGAAGATTCTAGCGATAGATCTGCCTCAAAAAAACCTTCGCCGTTAGCTTTAACTGTCGTTTGACAATCGCCGATACAGACTTTGAGTATGGCATGGGGAACCTCATCACTGTCAAACCGCCGGTACATATTAGTGACGTTCTTAGCGATACTGGCATCTGCATCAAGTGGTCGGATACCTTCTTTCTCTAAGACTCTACCTTTGATGTGTACTCGATTTAGGGTGCCATACCCTTTGTAGGGCATTATACGTAGCGGATCTCGGATACCCAACTTACCTTCTATGCTCAGTATGGCCTTATCCCACAAGCGATTGGCTTGATTCGTAGCTTTGGAAATAGCTTCTATAAGGTTTGGCAAAATATCTTAGCTCCAAGCTTGGCGTGTTTAAATTTACTCAGTCTTCATCTATGCAAAAGACTATCTGAGGGCACAATATTGAGGGTAGTCTTGACATTTAGGCGAAAACATAGAAATTATGTACATAGCTTGCATCTGTACCAAAGGCTACAGTTTTTGTCAAACAGAGCTGAGTAGCTAGCAGCCTTCTATTTACTAGCAGCCTCTCTTAATGTGTGATCAGTGCTTGTCATATCCTTCCCTTCAAAGAGAAGTTTTTGAAAACGCTGACATAACGTAGTGAACACTAAGTCAGATAGCAACCGAGATTCGTAGGTACTAATAAAGATGGGTCTAGTCATCAATATCTTGCTTTGGCTGCTTTTGATAGCGATCGCAGCGGTAGCTACCCTCTTAGTCGGATTATATATTCGTGGCGCTTTTCGGTGGCGTCCTCTTTTTTACGTTAGGCAAGCGATCGCCCCACAGCATCCTCAATTTCCCCTTATCCTCAAAAGTCTCACAGAATCTCTAGCCACTCACGGACAGGTGGTTGATTTTTGGGATACCGCCGCAGAAATTCAGCAAGCAAGAATAGAGGCTATCAGGCGAGCACGTCACAGCATTCAGTTTGAGACATTCATGATGACGCCGGGCAAACGCACTAACGATTTTGCCGAGGAGATCGCCCGAAAAGCAATCGAAGGCGTTAGCGTACAGCTCCTAGTCGATACCTTTGGTACGCGATCTTTGCCTAGAAGATATTGGCAGCATCTACGTTCAGCGGGCGTCCAGATTGTCTTTTTTAACCCATTCGACTGGCGAGCACCGGCTAATTTCGCTGGACGCACTCACCGCAAGCTATTAATCATTGACAATGAGCAAGCGCTTATCGGTGGCTCAGGGATTTCTGATCTATGGGACGGTATTGAAAAAAGCGATGACACAAAGCCCTGGCTAGATATTGAGATGATGCTAGTAGGGGAAGTAGTAAGCGTTTTATCAGCAACGTTTCAGCTCCATTGGCAGGGCCATAGAATTAAAAGAGAAGATGAAAAAACAGGGAAGTTAGAACCAGGAGTTACCATCATTAATATGGATCGAATCTGTCCTGTCGTAGATGCAGATCCGTTGCCAAGCACAAAGAGATTGAGTAATGACAAAAAAGAATCGAGTACGATTCTAGTAACACCTGGGACCAAACCTAACTATCGCGACTCTTCGGTTGAAGTTTTGAAGCAGACGCTAGTAGCTTGTGCACAGAAACGAGTGTGGCTATCAAGTCCTTATTTTCTGCCGAATAAAAGTACTCGGCAGATACTGATTACTGCGAAAAAAGCTGGGGTAGACGTCCGCATTCTGACGACGAGCGATCGCAGTGATAAGAAGCCAGTCTATTACGCCTCGTACGAAGTCTACGGCTCGCTACTAAGGGCAGGCATAAAGATATTCGAGTATCAGCCTAGTATGCTGCATGCCAAGATGTTGCTTTTGGATAATCACTGGGCAAATACGGGCAGCACAAACATCGACTACCGAAGCTTTCTACACAATGATGAGCTAGATATTGTCACCGACTCCGCTTTGCTCATAGAAAAGATAGAACAAGCGTTTGAGAAAGGCTTTGCACAAAGTAAACAGATTAGCTTACGGCAGTGGCGAAACCGTTCTCTACTAAAGCACAGAGTACTAGGAAATGTAGTCCGTCTTGTGGAATGGCAACTCTAGGTACAGACGCTGGAGGTGAATAGATTGAGCATCCGATGCGATCGCCCAAGAAGGTAGAAAAATAGCGATGCTATCTATTTTCTAAACGGCCCCACCCAAAGGCTTGCTCCGATTACCAGCGGAGTCAAAGCAAAAATACCTCCAAAAATGAGTGAGTGACTTTTGACAAAGGGGATAGAAAGCAGCGAACCAATTACCAGCGCACAATAGAGTAGAGCAGCGAACGGAACAACGCAAATCAGAAAAATCATTAGGCGCTCGTTTGATTCAATAGATGACATAGCGAAGTATCAAGAGGGCTCAAAAATTTTGTACGGAATTAGAGTAAGTCAGCCTGTAGGATAGAGAACTGTGTGCCTAAGCTTTGCACATTAAGTCATAGGTAGTTTCTGTAAAAGGTATTGAATGTCTGTAGAGCTGTTTCTAGAGCTTGAATGCCTACTTTCCTCTGTGCTGTCTCCATCTATGCTGCCTCTAGAAGTTTGATTTGAATTTGCTTTCTGACAAGCCTCACAACAACTCTAACAAACCTCACAAGAACTCTGACAAATCTCACGAGAATATGAAAGTAAGACAGCCCCGTCGACCTTATCAAGGTAATCATAGGTCGGTTGTGACCGCGATGCTGATAGTCCTAGGAGTAGGTTGGACACTGTATATGTGGTCAAAGCCTCCCCAACCATTAGAGTTGTTAGGCTCGACAAACTGGGTCGCTTCGCCCCTACCTTTAGAAATGGAGGGAGGCGATCCTTATCTACGGGCACTGATGAGAACCATTTCAGCCGGAGAATCGAATACAGGCGATCCCTATCGGTTGCTATACGGCGGCCAAAGGAGCAAAGATCTGAGTGTGCATCCCGATAAGTGCGTGAGGATTGTAAATGGCCCCAATCAGGGAAACTGTACAACAGCAGCAGGGCGATATCAGTTTCTGACTACTACTTGGGAGCGCGAGGCTCGAAACTATCACCCAAATCGTCCTGCTTGGTATGAAGTTTGGGAGCAGCCCAGCTTTGAGCCGACCTATCAGGACGAGGTCGTATACGGTTGGCTATCAGATACAAGCGCTTGGAATATAGACATCTCGGCCCAGCTACGGGCAGGAAACATAGATACGGTGCTAAAGGCGCTTTCTGGAACGTGGACAAGTTTGGGCTATGGCATCGAAGATAATAGTATGTCACCGCTATTGCCCCAGATTTATGAAGAGATGCTGACGGAGGAGCTAGCACTTCAGACCATTCGTTTGCAGAAGGCGAAGCGAGCGGCGTAGCAGGGACTGTATCAACTAGGAACCGTGTATAGCAAAGGGGTCGTGCATTAGGATGATTCGCCTTACAATCTGCACAAGGTAAGATGAGCCTGCCAGGTGCGATCTTTCAATGGCTATACCCAATGGTTACATATCGAACAGTGATTCTAGAGGCTCATGATGGCTCAAGATGGCGATCGCTTTCACAGCTTCCTACCTGTGGCGACGCCCGCTTGAACCATTTTTTACTGTGGGAAAATCCAAGCTGGCCAGCGTCGCAACGCAAAGCGAATAACTTTCCACCTCTTCCAGAAGACTGTAGCGAGCGAGTGAAGTCTCGGCTGAAAGGGCTAGCCTATTATGTGACCGCCTGCTTGAAATTGGCTGAATTCAAGGCAGGTGTTGAGCAAGTAGCACGTGGGTATAAAGAGCACAGTTTACAAGTAATGACTGAGATGCGCGGTGCGATCGCCATGGCTCAGGTTTTAACAGACGGTAACATTCCCGTTCGCTTCATCATCTTGCTAGACTACTGATAGCCAATTGTTTTATATAGCTAAGTCAAGGTTCTTACTTTGTCAGCCACCTCCACAGTTACCTCTCATGGCTTTTGGAAGCATTCATTATCCTAGCCAACTCAATAGATGCAACAAAAGATATCTCTCACAACCTATCTCTTTAGATCGAGTCTATGGCATCGCCTTTTTTTGAATTTGAGCAAGATTTTGTTGGGTCGCTGCGATGCATTCCGATGGTTGTACGCCACCATCTGGATACCTGTGGCGTCAAACTCAAGCTAGAACATTGGAATCATTTTACTCAAGCTGAACGACAGGCACTGGTGGATTGGCCCTGTCAATCCGAAGACGAAGCTCAGCTCTATAGAGAGAAACTGCAGGCGCTAATTACGGCTCAAACTGGTGTGCCTGCTAAGACACTAGCTGTCCAACCGCAGCCACCGTGGATGGATCTATCGACCATACCAGAGCAAGTTCGTAACAGATTTGCTCAGCAAGGGATACCATTGACATTAAAGCAGTGGACTGAACTTACTGAGCTACAGCGATTTGCTCTGATTAAGTTGAGTAGACCTAGCCATGAGAACAAAAACTTTATGCCCGCTGTCAAAGAGTTTGGACTAGTATGAGCTCTCACGTTAGGGGACGCCGCTAGGTTCTCTTCCTCGGAAACATATCCGCTGGGGACGAACGAGGATATTCATAGACAGCAAAAGTAGGGATTGTGGTGGTTCTACGATTACGTACACACAGCTAAGTAACTGATTCTATAGATCGGCACAGATTCTTTCTAAGAAAAATCGCAAAGGGTACCCGAGTGGGTGATGAAAAGAAAGAGATTTACCTGATATGAATAGATCATATCAATCAGTCCTCAGAGATAACCCCTCTTTACCAAGCGTTTTACATGCTTACGTTATAGGCCTCTTTTTCCTGTAACAATGGAATTTTCGGTCTTTAATGTTTGATATTTAAAGATTGATGAATTCAAAAGGAATTTCTCTGAAGAGACACGCTGTCACTTTGAATTTAAGCAGGTTACTACCTAATTCAAGTGACTTCTAAAACCAGAACACTTTCGACGTTCAACCGAGACCTCTAGGGTATTCGTTAGATTACTCATAGCCTTTCTTGTCGTGGTCTTGGGACGTTTGAAACCTCGCTTAAGCAATACTTACAACTTGGGAAATTCTGATGGCCAACTTTAACTTGAGTGGATTTGTCAATGAAGAAGTGATTACCAGCGGTCTGACTGCACCGATCGCTCTCACTTTCCTACCTGATAACCGTATGCTCTTGATAGAGAAGAGCGGACAGGTCCTAATCGCCGACCCTAACTCTGGGCAAAAGTCTCTCTATTTAAACATCTCTAACATTGTCAATTCAGGTCAAGAGCGTGGTTTGCTAGAGATAGCCATTCCTCCAGACTTTGAGCCCGGCTCGGCAAGCGGTAGGAATCTGATCTATCTCTTCTACACGCGCTCCAGTAATACCAACCGCGCCGTGATTGCTAGCTTCGAGCATAACGAGCTTTCGGGTGGGCTCTCTAGTAGAGCGAATGCTAACAGTGAGACTATCCTCTGGACCGACACAGATGGTTATGTCTCCTGCTGCCACTACGGCGGCGGGCTAGATTTTGGCCCCGATGGAAAGATTTGGCTAACTAGCTCAGATAAGTTCAATACCTCTAACGGTGGAGAAGGTGGCCCCGACGACGACTGGCCACTCAACCTAGAGAACACCAGCGGTAAGATCATACGCATCAGTCGCGATGGCTCTATCCCAGATGGCACAGATGGCTGGCCCGCTAACCCTTATATCAACGGTACGATTGCTGGCCCCTACCCTGCCTTAGCAGCAGACGGGCAGCCATATGAGCCACATCCTTCTATCTGGGCCTATGGTCTACGTAACCCCTTTCGGGCCTCTTGGGACGAGGAATATGGCAAGTTCTATATTGGTGAAGTTGGCGGTAACCGAAATCGGTCAACGGACGATGTCCATGTAGCTTCTCTCGAGCAGCCTGGTGCCTTCTATGGTTGGAACTTCTACGAAGGAGTCAACAGCGCTCTGCTTTACAATCCAGCCAAGTCGCCATTTAATCCAGCTGAGTTTCCACAGCCAGATACTGACCTAGCCGATCCCAGTAACGGCGACTACTACTCGGCGCCAATCTTTGACATTCCGCATTCGTCTTTGACAGGTGGCTTTGTCTACCGAGGCGATATGTTTCCAGAAGATTTCAAGGGTGTCTACTTCTATGGCAACTTTGAAGACGGATACATAAAGTTTCTAGATCTGAACGCCACGGGCGACCAGGTTGAAGGCGTATATGACTTCAAACCCAGCGGTGACATTCCTGGGGACACTCCGAATATCGTCTTCCTTGAAGAAGGGATTGACGGAGCACTGTACTACATCAACTATGCAGCCAACGGCGGCCAAGTGCAGCGTATTACCTTTGGCGGCCTCAGTGCCCCCTCCATTCAGTCATTTAGCATTACTGACGACCAAGGGGCTCCCGATGATCAAGCTGGCCCAGCGGCACCACTGAATATCACCTACGCGGCAACTGTGGCCGATAGCGACACTCCGCTTGGTGATTTGACCTACAGCATCAACTTTGGGGACGGTACGCCAGCCGCGACCGGATCTCCTAACCCTGCTACGGGTGAGATTTCAGTCAATCATCAATACACAGCCGAAGGCACCTACAACGCCACACTTAGCGTCAGTGATGGCACCCTCTCCACCCTAGCTGAGCCAATTACCGTTACTGTCGGTAGCGCTAACAGTGCGCCTGAGTTTCAATCTGCTAGCTCGGATATCGCATTTGGTGACCCCGGTGACCAGGTGACTTTCACAGCTACTGTGGCTGATGCAGATGACCCAGCTAATACGCTCACCTACACGCTCGACTTCGGTGATGGCACACCGAACAGTACGGGTAGCCCTAATAACAATGGCGAAATCGAGGTCACACATACCTACACGAGTGAGGGCACCTACAATGCCTTCTTCACTATCTCAGATGGCAAAGCTGCTCCTGTATCCTCCAATACTATCGTCATCCAAATCGGTATCTCCAGCCAGCTACCAGTGACCAACGGTTTAGTATTCCAGGTAGAAGCCTTCACTAAAATCGGTATTGATGGCACGAGGGTCACCGAGTGGATTGATCAATCTGGCTTTAATAACAGCCTGCAAGCAGCAGGTAATCCGCAGCTAATCGAGAGTGCGACACCGTCTGGTCAGCCTGCCGTTGCGCTAGATGGTGATGGAGACTATCTCTTTAGAGAACAGACACCTGCAACAGATCTGCAAGGGCTTTCTAGCGGTAATGCTCCGCGGACGATGTTCTTCGTAGTGGATTATGAGAATGTCACTAATCGTGAATATGCTGGCCTTGTCTATGGCAAAGCTGCTGATAACCAAGCTTTTGGTCTGACCTTGAACGGGAATAAAGATAATTTCACGATCCAAGGCTGGGGAAGAACAAACGATCGGGCTACTGACATTAATGGTGTCGTCGATCCTAATAGTGGTCAGCAACGCGGCTTTGTCTCTCATGCAGTCGTGTTTGATGGGACGACCTTCAGACACTATGTCAACGGCGTAGAGATTGCCTCTGGTAATAAGACTTACAACACAGTCGTTGAAAAGCTACTGATTGGTCAAAATCTCGACGGCGGTGAGACGCCGATGAGTGTTGCCGGTGCATTCATCTACAATCGCGCATTGAATACAAATGAATTCGACGCGGTCGAAAACTACATTCAGCAGACCTTTCTATAGCCTTAGCTAATTAGCGTACCGTCTCAATCGCCTACCCTCAGAGAGCTTCCAGAAATTGGAAGCTCTTTTTAATGTGTCAATCACTTGGACTTAAGGCAAAATGAGAATTTGTCAGCGCCCATTACATTCTATAGCAAAGTTAAAGATGCGCTCTTACTATGCTCGTTAGGTTAGCCGTTGCTTTATGTTTGTTTTAACAGACATGACTGTCCTATCCAACCTGACGGATGCTACGAAAGCAAAATAAGACTCATTCGCCTGAACGACTTTGAGGCTCAAAACGCCGTAAGTACTAAAACCTTGTAAGAGTTTTTGGCTATCAAGCAACAAGTTTATGTTGTCTCGGCCACTCTTTTTCAAGGATCATTTTTTCAAGGCTCATCGAAGAGCGACAACACCTATTCCGCTCTCCACAACGTTAAACGAATGTATCTTACACAACATTCTAAAGATGAGTTTCGCAGCCTGAAGTAATTGAGATAGCTATTTCCTAGCATAGTTGTCTGCTGAATAAATTTTCAAGCAGAACTTTTGAAAAAAGCATAACAAGATTGCAGAAATCGCATTCATCCTCTGTTTTGCATAGTTTGACAGAGGTTGCATAAAAGTTGTTATTGGGGATAATATATTTTTGGATTCTGATTTGTTTTTTGTGGTGTAGGGTAGTTCGTACAAGAAAGACAATTCGCTTCAGCCCTGTACCTTACCGTAGATTACTAGTAAAGAAATCGTTAAGGTGGTAGGCGATAGCGAGAGAGAAAGCGCTATTTAATACGAATGGGCTACATCAGTTCGCTAGTAGAAGTTATCTCTCCTTTTGTTTGTCATGACCATTTAAATTAATGGAAGATTTTCAGGAATAGCATTCTACAAATGTGAATCTCTCGCTGAGAGAGCTATTAAGACCTTCACGAATAGAGCAGAGCTGTCTTATACATCAGCCTACAACATCAAGAGTACTTGTAGGAGTACTTACACCTCGTGGGTGGTTAGTCTTTCAGATGCTTGAAATCTTATTTGAGTAATATCTACACATTACGGTTCCTGATGGTTGATTTTAATTTGGATGGGTTTGTTAACGAACAAGTGATAACTGGCGGACTGGCTGCGCCCATCGCCCTTGGCTTTCTGCCCGACAACCGTATGCTACTGCTAGAAAAAGGTGGGCAAATCTTCATTGCCGATCCTAACTCTGGGCAAAAGTCTCTCTATCTAGACATCTCCAACATCGTCAATTCTGGAAATGAGCGCGGTCTGCTAGAGATAGCTATTCCTCCAGACTTTGACCCCGATCCAGCTAGTGGTAATAATGAAATCTATCTTTTCTACACGCGCTCAGGTAACACCAACCGAGCGGTGATTGCTAGCTTTGAGCATAACGAGCTCTCTGGCGAACTCTCTAGTCAGGCCGATGCCAACAGTGAGACCATCCTTTGGACCGATGTGGATGGGTATGTCTCTTGCTGTCACTACGGCGGCGGTCTGGACTTTGGACCAGATGGGAAGCTCTGGCTGACTAGCTCAGACAAGTTCAACACTTCTAACGGTGGCGAAGGCGGCCCGGATGATGACTGGCCGCTTGACCTAGAAAGCACCAGCGGTAAGATCATCCGCGTCAACCGCGATGGCTCTATTCCAGACGGTACAGACGGCTGGCCGGCTAACCCTTACGTTGATGGCACGATTGATGGACCTTACCCTAGTCTGGCCGCGGACGGACAGCCATATGATCCAAACAAGTATATCTGGGCTTATGGACTACGCAATCCGTTCCGAGCTGATTGGGACGAAGAGTACGGCAAATTCTACATCGGTGAGGTCGGCGGCAATCGAAATCGATCAACAGACGATATCCACGTCGCTTCACTCGACCAGGCCGGCGCTTTCTATGGTTGGAACTTCTATGAAGGTGTCAACAACGCCGTTCTATACAACCCGGATAAGTCGCCGTTCAACCCGGTTGAGTTTCCACAACCCGATACTGACCTAGCAGACCCGAGCACTGGCGACTACTTTTCTGCGCCAATCTACGACTTTCCGCATGCGTCTTTGACTGGTGGCTTCGTCTACCGAGGCGATATGTTCCCCGAAGAGTTCGATGGGGTCTACTTCTTCGGCAACTTCAAAGACAACTACATTAAGTTCCTCGATTTGAATGCTACGGGCGATCAGGTTGAAGATATCTATGACTTTAAACCTAGTGAAGGTATTCCTGGCGAAACCCCAAACATAGTCTTCCTAGAAGAAGGGATTGACGGGGCACTGTACTACATCAACTACGAGGCTGACGGCGGGCAGGTACAGCGCATTACTTTTGGCAACGACAATATGGCACCCTTCGTTATCTCTTCTAGCGTAACTGACGATCAAGGTGATCCAAACGACCTTACTGGTACAACCCTGCCGCTCGATATTGTCTTTGCTGCAACCGTCAACGACAATGACACACCACTTAGCAGCTTGACCTACAGCATTAACTTTGGCGATGGTACGGTCGTCGACGGTTCGCCTGACCCGACTACCGGTGAGATCTCAGTCGATCATCGGTACACAGCCGAAGGTACTTACAATGCTACGCTGCGCGTCGAAGATGGAACTAGCTCAGCACTAAGTCAGCCCATAACTATCACAGCTGGCAGCTTCAATAGCGCGCCTACCTTCGAGTCTGTTAGTTCAGACATCGCGTTCGCTGAGCCTAATGACCAGGTAACCTTCACAGCCGTCGTCGCTGATGCGGATGACGCAGTGGATACACTGACCTATACGCTCGACTTTGGCGACGGCTCGCAGACTTCTGGTAGCCCCGACGACAAGGGTGGAATTGAGATTACACATACTTACACAAGTGAGGGAACCTACAATGCTTCTTTCACTATCTCGGATGGCAAAGCTGATCCAGTCACCTCTACTACCCTTCCTATCCAGGTAGGGACCTCTAACCAGCTACCGGTTACGGACGGTTTAGTGTTCCAGGTAGAAGCCTTTACCAAAATTGGTTTAGATGGCACAACCGTGACTGGATGGATTGACCAGTCTAGCTTTGCCAACGACTTGTCTGCAGCAGGCGATCCACAGCTAGTCGAAAACGCAACGCCCTCTGGTCAGTCTGCCGTTACGTTTGATGGCAAAGGTGATTATCTCTTTCGTGAAGGAGCATTGAAAGGGTTTGCAGGTGGGAGCGATCCTCGAACAATGTTCTTTGTCGTAGACTACGAAAACGTTACCAACGGAGAATACGCTGGACTTACCTACGGCAAAGCCGATGAGAACCAAGCTTTTGGTCTGACGCTAGACGGTAATAACGATAACCTTACAGTTCAAGGCTGGGGAAGAACAAACGACCAGCGTACTGACATCGACGGTGTCATCAATCCTGATAGCAAGCAGCGCGGCTTTGTCTCTCATGCCGTAGTATACGATGGCACCGTGTTCGAACACTATTTAAACGGAGCGGAGATTGACTCTGGTAACAAGACTTACAACACAGTCGTTGAAAGGCTGCTGATTGGCCAAAACCTAGACGGTGGTGAAACGCCCATGAGCGTTGCTGGTGCATTTATCTACAATCGCGCATTGAATCCAAATGAATTTGATGCGGTCGAAAACTACGTCCAGCAGACCTTTCTATAGCCCTCTCCGGTAGGCTTAGTCGAGCCACCTCAGCCGGCAGCTTTGATCACTTTGCTTCAGAGGGGTTCCAAATTAGTGGAAACCCTCTTTATTGCCAAATTGTTTCGGTATAGATAGGTCGTTGACTAGCGAAGAATGGTAGCTCGGAAGATTATAATCATCATCGGGCACGCACTTTCCCCCGGTATACTGCTCTAAACTATCTTGATGCTTTCATGAACGGATCAAGCCCACCGCCGCCACGTTCATCTAACTCTAAATCACCTAGAGCTAGATCATCTAGAGCTAAACCGTCTAGAGCAACCAGGCGTAGACGAGCTGGTCAATCGCTGACGCCATGGGCACAGATCATACTGCTGTGCTTGCTCTACATAACAGTCGGTTTAGTCTTGTTAACACCAGAACCACCCCCTTGGGTTTGGCTAGCAACTGCGATCGCCATTCCATCACTGGCTATGGGGCTAACGCCTTCCTTTGACTTTTCAAAAAGCTCAGGGCGAAAGCATCGAGTTGGTGTGCTCTCTTATCTAGGCGGACTATTGCTAGTCGTTGCGCTCTCAGTTGCTTTCAACTATATCGGCAGCGATCAAAACTTAGATGAGGTCAGTTTGAGATGGGCCCTGATAGGATTAGGGCTACTGACATCCTTATCGGTAGTACTCACAGCGGTGATCGCAACCGTCATGGCTCAGCTAGGAGCGAGCTTGGTAGTGGGAGCTCAATACTGGCGAAGCGTCACAATAGTGCTCGTGACCAGCTTGGTAGGACTCTGCATAGGAGGCTTGATCGGGCTGTCGTTAGTCGTATCGCTCTAGAAAGTGCTTTGGTAGAGAATGCAGTGTTAGCAAGTCTTTTGTTGAGTGTTTTTTGATCATGTACGCCATTGATTTTGGGACGACTAATACCGTCATCGCTCGCTGGAATGCAGAAAACCAGTCGCCTGAAACGATGGTGCTGCCAGGTCTATCAATACAGCAGCAAGGCAATCCGCCGCTGGTACCTAGCCTGCTATATATAGCGCAAGCGGCGATGGCACTAGAGGAAGTAAAACTAATTGCAGGAAAAGCAGTGCGCGATCGCGGCCTAGACCTATCTAGCGACCCTCGTTTTTTCCGCAATTTCAAACGCGGTATCGGCACACCCGTTCAAGGCTTTATTCCCGAAATAGACGGATACATCCTTTCTTTTGAAACAATAGGTAGCTGGTTTTTGCGCAGCGTCATCGAATCGCTAAGGCAACAAGATCCCAGTTTTGATTCAGTCATATTTACGGTTCCTGTAGACAGCTTTGAGTCTTACCGAAACTGGCTAGGTAGCGTGTGTCAGTCACTAGAGATCGATCAAGTTAGATTAATTGACGAGCCTACCGCGGCTGCGCTGGGTTATCAGATCAGCCCTGCGCAGCGAACGCTGCTTGTCATCGATTTTGGCGGTGGCACGCTAGATCTTTCACTCATTCAGCCGACCTTCTCAAATGAAAAGCCTACAGGCTTTTTCCTAAAGTGGGGGAATCAATCGCGATCGCCTCAGCCCGCAAACCAGACAGCTCCTAAAACAGTCCGCGTACTTGCAAAGGCTGGGGAAAACTTGGGCGGTGCGGATATTGATCGGTGGCTAGCAGAACACTTTGCAAATACCCAATCGCTGCCGCTGACTCCGTTGACACTGCGACTAGTTGAGAAGCTGAAGATCGCGCTCTCTTCTAGTCAGACAGCTGAGGAAGCTTACTTTGATGAGGAAACCTTAGAAAGTTACGAACTGTCGCTAACATGTGATCGCCTAGAAGATATTCTGAGTAAAAAAGGCTTTTTCGAACGGCTAGATACTCGGTTAGATCAGGTTTTCCAGCAGGCTCAAAGACAAAATCTAAGCGCAGATGATGTCGATGCCGTGCTGCTAGTAGGCGGGAGTGCTCAAATTCCAGCGGTTCAATCTTGGGCCGCAGGGCACTTTGGAGTAGAGAAAATCAAAGGCGACCGTCCGTTCGAGGCGGTTGCTCAAGGTGCTCTCAGGCTGCAAACGATTGAACTTGAGGACTTCTTACATCACAGTTATGGCATTCGCTACTGGGACCGCCGTCAGAATACTCATAGCTGGCACCCGATTATTCAGCGTGGTCAGCCCTACCCTACAACTGAGCCAATCGAGTTTTTCTTAGGGGCCTCTAGTGAAAAGCAGCCCAGTATCGAACTCATTCTAGGTGAGCTGGGTGACTCGGCTCCTCTGCGTACAGAGGTGTATTTTGAGGGCAATCAGCTCGTTACTCGCCAAACGACCGTAGAGGGGAAAACCCCTGAAGTACAAGCGCTGAACGATACTGGGAGCGGGCGGAAAATTGCAGAGCTAACACCACCTGGTTTTCCAGGAAGCGATCGCATCAGAGTGTTGTTCAATGTTGATACCGAACGGTTTTTGCGAATGACCGTAGAAGACTTGCTGACCAGCGAAACCCTGTTAGACGATCAAGTCGTCGTTCAGCTCAGCTAACTATCGTCGCCGGGCGAAAATCCTCTTTACACCAAGATTGCTTGATCTCTGGGTGCCCTTTATTCGCAAAGGCGGGATACCATATTCGACAACCACCGTCAAAAAAGTTCGAGGGAGAGTCCGTTTCTGTGAGCCTAACCTATACCTCTGGCATTAATTCGAATGCTAACCCTGACGCCGAATCGAACCCTAGTCGCCAAGTTGATGAGCAAGTTAATGAGCCAGTTGATAAGCAAATTGGCGAAGCGCATCAAGCAGCATCCACAGCTCGGTGGACTATTGAAGATAGTGAAGAGCTCTATCGAATCAGAGGATGGGGCGAGCCATACTTTTCAATCAACGCCAGAGGCAACATTACCGTATCTCCAAGGGGCGATCGTGGTGGCTCTTTGGATCTTAAGCAGCTGATTGAAGGACTGAAGCAAAGAGACTTTCAACTCCCTGTGCTGATCCGGTTTTCAGAGATCTTAGAAGATCGGCTAGAGCGAATCAACGCTTGCTTTGCCAAAGCGATCGCCCGTTACAGCTATGAGGGGGTTTATCAGGGCGTTTTCCCGGTTAAATGCAATCAACAGCGGCATATTGTTGAAGATCTCGTTCGTTTTGGCAAGGCGTTTCAGTTTGGCCTAGAAGCTGGAACCAAACCCGAGCTGATGATTGCGCTGGCCAGCTTAAATACGCCGGGGGCACTGATTATCTGTAATGGCTATAAAGACGAATCCTACATTGAAACGGCTATGCTCGGCCAGCGGCTGGGGCAAAAGCCAATCATTGTATTAGAGCAGGTAGAAGAGGTGGCAGTGGCGATCGCTACTGCAAAGCGCCTTGGCATTCAGCCTAATCTAGGCGTACGCGCCAAACTTGCCGCCAAAGGATCAGGGCGTTGGGGCACGAGCGCAGGTGATCGTGCCAAATTTGGCTTAACCATACCTGAAATTATCACCGTGGTTGAAAAGCTAAAAGCAGCCGACATGCTAGATAGCTTGCAGCTTTTACACTTTCATATTGGCTCTCAGGTAAATGCGATTAGCGTCATCAAAGACGCGATGCGTGAAGCCTGTCAAATCTATGTAGAGCTTGTTAGCTTAGGTGCTCCCATGGGCTATCTCGATGTGGGTGGCGGTTTGGGCGTAGACTACGACGGCTCTAAAACCAGTTCTCAGGGCTCGAAGAATTACAGTATCCAGAACTATGCAAACGACGTGGTGGCTCATGTGAAGGATGCTTGTGTCGCTAGAGAACTGCCGATGCCGACCCTGGTAAGTGAAAGTGGACGGGCGATCGCCTCACATCAGTCCGTGCTCATATTCGATGTTCTAGGCACCAGCGAGGCCATTCCCGAAGACCCCGCTCCTTATCAAGACGGTGAACATAACCTCATTCGCGAACTTTGGGATGTGTACACCACCGTCAATGCTGACAACTATCAAGAAGCGTTCAATGATGCGGTTCAATTCAAAAAAGAAGCCGCTAGTTTGTTCAATCTCAACTATCTGCATCTAGCCGAACGTGCCCGCGTTGAAAGACTGTACTGGGGCTGTTGTAAAAAAGTGGCTGCGCTGCTCTACCAACAAGATTATGTTCCAGAAGAGCTAGAACATCTTGAGAAAAGCATGGCCTCTATCTACTATCTAAATCTCTCTCTTTTCAAAGCCGCCCTAGATTCATGGGCTATCGGTCAGCTCTTTCCTATCTTACCGATTCACCGGCTCAACGAAGAACCGACAAAACACGCCACTCTAGCCGATCTCACCTGCGACAGCGATGGCAAGATCGATCGCTTCATCAGCCAAAAAGGAATCAAAGAAATTCTAGAACTTCACCCAGTCAGGACCGATGAACCCTACTATCTCGGGATGTTCCTAGTCGGCGCATACCAAGAAACCCTAGGCAACCTTCATAACCTGTTTGGCAATATCAACACTGTTCACATCCATCTAGCCTCAAAGGCTAAGACTCAGCAGGGCTACACCATCGAGCATGTCGTACGCGGCAGCACCACTAACGAAGTTCTTCGACAGGTGCAATATAACCCTAAAGACATGATCGAACAGATTCGCCGTCGCTCTGAACAGGCGCTCAGTCAAGGTCAAATTACTATAGAAGAAGCTCGCAAACTAATGGACAACTACAAAGCAGGAATGGAACGCTATACCTATCTCAGTGAATCTTGAAGACTCACTAAGTATCAAATCTGGATAGTATCAAATGTAGATAAATTCGTGATAGCCCTTAAGGAGCTGAGGCTACGTCTTCAGAAGCTTGTGACCTCATCTCTAGCTTAGAAGTAGTGTCTCTTTTGTTACCAAAGCTAGCAACCATCACCCCTATGATAACGACTACTAGGGTTATAGTCTGAATGGTAGAAGGACGTTCCCCGTTGAGGAGAAAGGCATAGGTAACTCCAAATACGGGAGAAAGTACTGTCAACCTACCAATCGTTCTAGAATCAAGATTGTTGGTAGAGGCATACCAAAGAAACTGAGCGCAGACAATTACGACTAGCGCATACACTGCCATGAGTACCCATAAGCTGCCGCTAAAAGCGTCGGCAAAGTGCATAGGTCCGAAAAGCTTCATGGCAATGAAGAAGAAAATAATCGAAGAGATAAAATTGCGAGAAAAGACGACTAAGCGCAGCGAGGCGGCTCTAGCAATCATGACATGGTTAATCAGTGCAGAGACGGCAAAGACAATTGTAGAAAGTAGAATGAGCGCGTCACCTCGATTGAGATCAAAGCCATTGGTCGCAAGTATAATTGCGACTACCCCACCTGCTATCAATGAAAAACCCAGCCACTCTAATCGCTGAATTGACTTGCCGAGCGCGATCGCCCCAGCTAGAGCAAACAAAACAGGGCCAAGTCGTCCTAACAGAACAGCATTCGTAACAGATGTCTCTCTAAGCCCCAGAAAGATCAAAGCAGAGAGCAGTGTTGCTAAACAGCCATTGATCAACAAACCAACAATCACTTTTGTCTCTGTACGCTTGAGATCTTCTACAATACTACCAAACCCAAACCAAAACCCAACTACGAGGGCCGCGCAGAAGTTACCAATAAAAAGCACATTACAGAATGAGATTGGATGAGCCACACCCCCTAACTCAGCACCGCCTGCAATCAGTAGAGAAATCAACGCAGGTCGAGAAGCCGATAGGGCTCTTGAAGCCACTAGCATGAGCTGTAGGCTCGAACGGCTTTTCGGAGGGCTTGGACTAGCTAGTTTTTCGCTCATATTGTTTGGCTAAGTTTGGCTAGAGGCGCAGTAGCAAATGACTCAACTGCAAAGTGTAGCGAACTTTGTAGCAGCGAGGATGAGATAGCGCTGATAGTCCGCTCAAAAGTTCTACAATCGTAACGTGACTAGAACGGCTATGTAGCCTGCGCTGCAAAGCTGCTACTCAGATCTCTCCTTATTTTCTCAGGGAGAGTTAATCGAGACTTGATAGCGTCGAATTGAACCTCTTAAACTCTTCTTTAGACCTATGCCAATACTTCTAGCAGGTGACGTTGGTGGTACCAAAACGATTCTACGCCTCGTAGAATTCTCGCCTCCTATCAAGCTTCAGTCCCAGTCTTTACCCGTTGACGCGCTCTACGAGAAAACCTACGTCAGCGCTAGCTTTTCGGATCTGCACCTCATGGTAGAAGAATTCCTTGTAGAAGCTGGCACACAACTAGGAAGTGCTCCCTCTATCAAAGTTGCCTGCTTTGGCATTGCGGGTCCAGTCGTCGAGCGGCGTTCCGAGCTGACTAATTTAGGATGGTCACTTAATGCAGACCTGTTAGAAACAAAATTAAACATCCCAACCGTTGCGCTACTCAATGACTTTGAGGCAAATGGCTATGGTGTGCTAGGTCTAGAGCCATCAGAGCTATCGACACTACAGACAGCAGTGCCTCACCCCAAATATCCAATCGCAGTCATCGGTGCCGGAACCGGATTGGGCGAAGGGTTTCTAATTCCAGAGAACGGCTGCTACGAGGTGTTTCCAGGGGAAGGCGGTCACGCGGATTTCGCCCCTCAAACCTCAGAGGAGTATGGACTATGCCAATATCTTCAAAAGCGCGATCGCCTATCACATGTATCAATTGAGCGAGTAGTCTCTGGCATTGGAATTGTGTCTATCTATCAGTATTTGCGCGACGAAGTGAAGCTAGCACCTGAATCAGAGGAAGTTTCAGCAGCTTTTGATGCTTGGAGGAAAGGCAAAGAGACTCATACTCATCCCCAGAGCCCAGCTGCAGCTATCTCTAAACATGCGATGCTCTCACAGGATGTCTCCACTAACACAGGTGAAGATAACACAGACAAAAAAGATATTCTCTGTGAACGAGCGCTAGAAATGTTTGTTCAGCTATACGGCTCGGAAGCAGGGAATCTAGCACTGAAGATTCTACCCTATGGTGGGCTGTATATCACAGGCGGAATTGCGGCGAAGATTTTACCGCTAATGAAAAAAGGAGATTTCTTAGAGGCTTTTTTGAACAAAGGACGGGTGAGTACACTATTGAAGAAGGTGCCTATTCATGTCGTGCTCAATCCTAAAGTAGGATTAATTGGGGCGGCACTCTACGCAGCCCGCTTAGGATCGATGTAGGCTTGCTTCTAGAGTCTGGCAAGGAAAGCCATTCATCTATTCTTCATTCCTCTATTTTTGTTGATCTGACAGCCAACGCTGGAGGTATCGCTTGTCAACTTACAAAGGGTGCTCTATATGCTGACACCGCCGGTGATTCTAGTCGTTTTGTTGGCGATCGCCACCTACGCGCTCATCTCTAGGAAACTTGCGAGTTCCATCCTTTCTCTGCCGATGGTGTTCACAGGATTTGGCCTATTACTAGGTCAGATCGGCGCACAGATAGTCTCGATGGAAACCGGTCGTCAGGAAGTTCATCTGATCACTGAAATTACCCTGATACTGGTTTTGTTCGCTGATGCATCACGGGTAAACCTAGCATCGTTAAGAAGTAGCATTGCCATTCCTGAGCGCATGCTATTAATTGGCATGCCGCTATCTATTTTGTTTGGCACGATTATTGCTAGATGGGTATCCCCCGATCAACCTTGGGCACTTGCCTTTCTACTCTCAGCTATCCTCACGCCGACCGACGCAGCCTTAGGACAAAGCGTGGTGACCAGCCCAGCCGTACCCAAACGGATTAGTCAGAGCATCAACGTTGAAAGTGGGCTCAATGACGGGATAGCGCTGCCAATTGTGCTGATTGCGGCAATTATGTCCGCTGCTACTAGCGGAGCCCAAGGTGAAGGAGTACCTGAAAATATTGCTTTGTTTACCTGCTTGCAGCTCATTTTAGGGCCAGTAGCTGGAATTGTTGTCGGCTATCTTTCAGCAAAGCTACTAGATCTGGCGGTGAGCCGTAAAACAGTGACAATGGCCGAACAAGGACTCTATTTCCTAGCAACTGCCTTTATCGCTTACTACAGCGCTGAACTAATTGGCGGGAATGGTTTTATTGCGGCTTTTGTAGGCGGACTCACATTTGGCAATACGCTACCCGCACCGCCTATGTTCATTAATGAGTTTATGGAGAGTGAAGGCCAACTCCTGACCATGCTGACTTTTTTAGTCTTTGGCTCTCTTCTAGCACCGATTGGGTTGACGCATGCTAGCTGGCGAACGCTGACACTGGCTATCTCATTTTTGAGCGTCGTTCGAGTGGCTGCTATCTGGCTAGCGCTGATCGGAATGAAGCTTAGTAGCTATGAGAAACTATTTCTGGGATGGTTTGGTCCTAGAGGACTGGCGTCTATTTTGTTTGTCCTACTGGTGCTAGAAGAATTTCCCATTCCAGGTGAGGATGAACTGATTGCCTGTGTTGTTTTAACTGTGCTTTTTAGCATTGTGCTGCACGGCGTTAGCGCTGTACCTTTGTCCAACCTGTTTTCGAGAAAGAGTGCTAGATAGGAATAGCGATGACTCGATAGAAGACTATAGGCTATGCACTGATCGCATTTATTTCTGTAGAGAGTACCGCTAATTTGCGAGCTAGGAACTGTCGCTGCCGGCGTGTTGTCTCGGGTGCCTCGATAATGCGGATAATGCGATCGCGCATTAAGCGGTGCTGCATCATAGTTGTTTCCAAATGAGCACTAAGTCCACAAAGGCGGCAGTTAATTTGATCTTCTGGCAAGCAAAAGAACACGCCTCCATCCGTGTGCTGAATGGTCTGCTCAAATAAATCAAAGACTTTGGCATTTCCTGTAATGTTTTGGGCGTTCTCTAGACGACCATAAACGTGGAGACTCAAAAACGCCTGGTCGCTAGCATTTCCCATCTGATGGATGAGGCTGTGGTTGACTTCTCGAACCATACCAGGGGAATAGGGAGCGACTTCCGGCTGACTCAGCCTCCTACCCTCAGAGTACCCTACCGCTAGTCGAATATCCTCTGCCTCCCCAGAATTAGTCTCTAACCGATAGATCAAATGCTCTGCTGCGCCAAAGCATTGAACAGCTCCCCATTCTGTCGCTCCGTGATCATGAATAGCGCTGAAATCACCTGGAACCCAGCTCATCACCATGATCTCGAAGTGGCCACCGTGGAACACTAGCCGACGTCCGTAGCTATCGGCAGCTGGGTGATCAAAATCCGCCCAAGGTAGCAAATCTTCTGTGGAAATGTTGGCGTCTAGAACAATTGCTTTAATCTGTGCTGGTGTAAGCAGGGATGCTTCTTGTAGTTGGCGAATCAGCCTTTGTAGCCTCATAGGATAGACATCAATCGTAGTAGTCGGTGAAGGCGAGAGAATTGCGATAGTCATAGTTATAGTGATGATTCGGTGGATAGCTGAAGGGAGGAACAAGCAATAGATAGAAAAGTAACAGGTGGATAAGTAACCTATGCAAACTGGAGGTTGTCTTGGCAGTTTCGCTGAGGCGCGGCTGTCGTGAGTAAGGGGCGCTGTGAGAATGCCTTTAACCAATCTGTCAAGCGCTTCATCACAGGCTCACCGGTCAGTAGCTCTAGGCGTGCGAAGCCGCCGATATTACCTGCATTAATTTCGCTAATTCGCCAGGTACCCTCGTCGTCCATCAAAAAGTCATAGCCTAACGTGTGCAGTCCTAGCGCCTGATAGCGGCCGACGGTATGGCGAATGGCAGCGATTTCATCTTCTGTAATCTCAGCCAGTGTGCATTCGCCATCTCGGCTGACGTTGTTGACCCAGTGACCGCTCTTTGAGCGGCGTAAGTAGCTGCCATAGATTTCACCATCTACAACAACAACTCGCTTGTCTCCCTCGTCTGTCCGATGCAAATATCGACAGAACTGGAGCGGCTCTATTTGCCCCTGTTGGAGAAAGCTCATGACGTGAGCGAATGTCGGGAATCGATGGGTTCCACTAAGCACGTTATCAACATAAAACACGCCTGCTTGGTACCAGATTTTGAAGACGCCGCGCCCGCCGCAGCTATTGGACTGCTTGGCAACAATAGTTTTATGCTGCTCGAAGAAGGCGATCGCTTGGTCATACTTATCAGTAGCGATGGCATCTGGAATGTAGCCTTCAGCCGTCTCTAACAAAAACTCAGCTCTCATCTGCGTCTGCTTACCCGTTGGGCTGTTGACAAACCGAGTGTACTTTTCCCATTCGGTCAAACGGCTTAAATAACTGGGCGGAAAAGGCTTGAGCGTACGGCAAAAAACCAGGTCAACATCGGCTAGCGCTATTGGTCTAGCAGGCTCGTTTCCTATCGATAGAAAGTCAGGGTAGGTCAGCGCGCCAGCAACTGAGATCGCCGGAATATACGGGTGCTCTATGGGTAATGATTCAAAGCTGTCTTTTGAAGGCATTTCACGTCCACCCTCAGAAAGGACTTCAGAAATTGCCGTGGAAGTCACTCTAGGTGAAGGTAGATGGTAAAAAGACACGCTTTCATCTTGTGAGAGCCTTTGGTAGAAGGTGGGCACATCCAGCGGTGGACTGCCATAACGAGTAGGATCACATATGCTCAGTAGTTTCATTAGTCGTTTCACAAGCGCTAGCGCAGGGTAGTGTAAGGCTCTAGATTGCTATCTCTAGCTTCTACAAGACACCACCAACATGAGGATTCTGGTACAAAAGGCTTAGAGAACACCTAAAGAATTCGAAGAACGCCCTAAACTAACTCTTTTTATCTGCTGGTCGCTGTGTAATCAGCAAATTCTCATACAACGGTGAGTTGCGCTTGGTAGCGTTGATACGACTTCATCAAGCGCATCATCAAACATCTGTTGGATAGCCGCTAAATAGCTAAGTCAATGGTTATAGCTGCGCCGCGAACACAATGACTTACCCAAGCGTTCTTTTTATTAACTGCACCCTAAAACAATCTCCCGAAGTGAGCAACACGGATGCTTTGTGGCGATGTGTTGCTCACTTCTATTGTCAGCAGGGTTGTCAGATAAGATCGCTTAGAACCGCAGATCTACAGATTCTCTCAGGAACCACCTTAGATGAGGGTACAGGCGATGATTTTCCCCAGGTTTTATCGCAGATTCAGCAAGCAGATATCTTAATTCTCGGAACGCCACTGATATGGGGAAATAGAACCTCAGAATGTCAGCGATTGATTGAGCGCCTTTATGGAACGCTTTCAGCTCAGGTAGATGCCGCGACAGGACAACCCATCTTGTATGGCAAGGTTTTTGGTTTGGTAGCAGTCGGCGATCAAGACAGCTGTGGACAAGGCGGCGCGATCGCTCACACCTGTCAGGATTTTAGTCGGCTAGGATGCATTCATCCACCCCACAATTGGGTTACTTGGTTTCGACCCATAGACACCGAAGCAGACTTTATTGAAGCTGAGGGAAAGCACGCTGTCTCTGTAAATAAAGCGGCCAAAGTGCTAGTAGAAAACTCTATTGCCCTTTTAGAAATGCTGCGAAACGAGCCACTATCAACCAACCTGCATGCAGCTACCCAAACTGCGAAAAAGCTATCTCAAGCTGCAACAGTTGAGACTGGCACCTTTATTCTACCCAAGACAATCACCACTAAAGATTCGCCAAGCCAAAACGAAATCAGCTACCGCCATGTGACTAAGCGCATCTGGACAGTTATGCAAGCAGGCGCGCAGCGTGGATTCAAGTTTAAAGTTGTTAGCTTAGAAGATAGAACATTTCTAGCCGAACGAGCAGGAAAAGGATTTATCTACAAGATATATCCAGGTCACTTTTCCTTTCGCATTCGATATCAAGATTACGATGCTGAACAGCTAAAGTCTCACAAACTGTCGCTCCTTGCTCAGCAAGGACTAGCGGTTCCTATCTCCTACGGGACGTTCAAATCGGCGGTAGATATTCCAGATGACTTACCTTCTCCTATCGTTGCTAAACCAGAGTCTGGATCGCTCAGCCAAAATGTATTTCCTAATCTAAAAACACCTGAACAGCTTCAGCAAGCAGCAGCGACCATTGAAGCCAGTGGCGATGTGATTAAGCTAGAGTCTCATATTTCAGGTCGTGATTACCGCGTGCTGGTGATCAACCATCAGTATGCAGGCTGCGTAGAAAGACGACCTGCGAACGTTGTGGGCGATGGTCGGCGAACAATTCGCGAGCTATTTCACTTACGTAATCAAGAGCCAGGCAGAGGCGATCGCTACGAGACGCATACTACAATTCACAAGCTAGTATTTGATCGTACTAGCCGCCAGCGACTAGAGTCAGCTGGCTATTCACTTGAGACAGTGCTCCTAGAAGGTGAAGTGTTCTACTTACAGGAGAAGATTACGGCTTCTACAGGATCAGACTACATAGACTGCAGTGATCAACTGCATAAAAGCATTGCCGAAGACTGTGTTGCCTTCTCTCATCGGTTCAAGACATTAACGCTAGGTTTTGATGTGATTACAACAGATATCACTCGTCCGCTAACTGAGGTAGGGGGTGCTTTCAACGAATACAACTTCCTACCGTACGTAGATCTCCATGAAAACTGCAATATTGGTAAGAAGAGATCCGTTTGCGCTTTGATCTGGGACTATGTGGAAGCCAATGCGGATCGGATCGTAACGGAGCGGTTTGATCCTTTCTAGGTCTTTTCTAGGTCTACTTATTGCGACTAAACAGCCCACTTACTGGAGTAGAGTGCATTGCGATCACGTCGCGGATTTGCACATTCATAGTACTATCCCTTTTTGAGCATCTTCAGAATATATGTGAAAGGTCAGCCCGGCTTCTAAACATCTAACGCTATGAATCCAGTTATCATAGCGTCCAGCCTGACCGGAAAACCAAGTCGTATCAGCAGGTAAGAATGTTTGTGTATCCTCCAACTGTAGTTTGCTTTGCGAAGTACAAGAGAAGGTATCTATCTCAAAAACGCCACTGACAACATGATAGAACGAAAAGGCAGGGTGCCCGTGAATGCGCGTTTTGACTTGTTTGTCCCAGCATAAAATCAAAGCCTCAAACCGCTGATCGCAGCTATTGCAATCTTCTAGGGCTTCTTTGGCAATACAGTTGCGAGTGTAGGTATTTGGACGAAAGGGAAGATGATGCAAGCTTGGAAAGGACCTGCCTTTCATTTGGCACTGTAGCCAGGAACCAAGACTCATATTGTCTTTTGTTTTATCCCTATAGCATAGGAGCTGATGAAAAAGAAAGTCTAGATCAAGCGTGTCCATCAGCACATCTCCTGCTCTAACCGCCGGGCGATCGCTACTAAAGCCTCGAAAAAACGCTCGATGTCCTCAGAGCGGGTTTGATTGTTGCAAATGACCAAACGAAAAACCGTTTTGCCTTCTACTTGAGCGTAGTTCACCATCGCAGTTCCGGTTTCCCACAGCGCCTGTCGCACTTTCAGCGTCAGCTCATCGGCCTGCTGTTTGTTCTGAGGTAGATACCGAAAGCATAGGTTCACCGACTGTCTCGAAGACACTAGCTCCAGCGAAGGATGCTTATCGATGATAGTTTCTGCTCGCTGAGCCAGCTCAAAGTAGCTGTCGATTAGCCTTTCCCAGCCGCGATCGCCTAGGTGCCGCCAGGCTAGCCAAAGCTTGAGTGCATCCACACGCCGACCGCAGTGCATAGTTGCAGGGCCAAAGTCTGTTGGTAGTTCTTCTATGGGCAATTCTGTTGATGATGTTGATGATTCTGTAGGCACTTCCCCAGCAGAGACTTCATCGTGGAATAGATAGTCGGTGCCTGCAGTAGAGAAAGTCCTTAACATTTGACCACGCTGCTTGACCAACAGCAAAGAACACATCAGCGTCATCCCCATCATTTTGTGTGCGTCCCACACCAGAGAGTCTGCTTGGTTTGCCCCAGCCATTAGCTGTCGATGAGTAGCGCTCAGCGATACGCTAGCACCCCAAGCTCCATCGATATGAAACCACAGGTTTTCCTGGTGGGCGATCGCGCTAATCTCTTCAAACGGATCGAAGGCACCTCTTACAGTTGTTCCAGCAGTTCCGGCAACAAAGAAAGGAATAGAGCCTTGTACACGCGCTCTATCTACTAGCTCAGATAATGCCTCCGGCTTCATTCTGCCATCGCTGTCTACAGGAACTTTCCATAGCTGCTCTGTTCCTAATCCCAATATATGAGCAGCTTTATCAAAAGAATAGTGCGCCTCTCTAGAGACAAAAGCAACTAGTTTGGGGCCGCTGGTCATACCGTCCTGCTTAACAGTCGGTAGAACATGATGGCGAGCGATCGCCATCGCCATCAAATTTCCGTTACTCCCTCCGGTTGTAAACTGCCCATCGGCACTCTTAAACCCTAAGATGCCAGACATCTTAGTAACTAGCGCCTGCTCGATTAAAGTAGCAGCCGGCGCCACCTCGTAGGTATACATCGAGGTATTTGTCGCACTCGCAAGCATATCACCCATGAAACAGGCTGAGTTGAAACCGCCCCACAGCTGATTAAAATAGCTAGGATGAGCTGTCTTCAGCGCGTTATTCAAATAGCTAGTAATCTCCGTTCGCAGTTCTTCTACAGGTTTACCCTCATTTGGTAAATCCAAAGAAAGTTGAGATTTCAAAACGTTAGGATCTATTGGTTTAGTAAGCAGACTCGACGAATTAGCTGTCGAAAAGAAATTTTCAAGCTGCTGCAACAAGTTGTAGTATTTGGAGGCTTTGAACATAATCGACAAGTAGATTAGGGGTCATGCCGACTATAGCAATGTACAAGGATGATTCCCTTGAACTACCTTGTAACTACGCAGTGAAATCTAGAGATAGCGGTCCTTGTACGTAGCTTTCTGATAATCATTCGAGATAAAAACAAAGAGGCCAACGCTAAGAATCGACCCCCTTTGAATTAGTAATGCTGTGTCGGAATGAAATTTCCAACCGCTCATCTAGTGATGATGGCCGTGACCATGACCATGACCAAAACCGAAGAATTTCTTCTTTTTGTACTTAAAGAAGTTTTTCTCACCTGTCTCTTCAGCAGGTTCGGCGTTATCTTCACTCGCAGCGTGATTACCGCCTGCTACTTGATCTAGTTGCTCCGGTGAGAGCTGCTCAGACGGATCTCGACCTGCCGAAGTCTGCTCTTCGAAGGCTGATTCATTTTCTTTCTTTATACTCATCGCTAAACCTATTGAGTGCAACAGTTCTAACAAAAACAAGTCTAAGTTGATTTGTTGTTTTCATTGATCCAACAATAGCTGACTGTTCAAACCAAAAACTGAACGAACAGTGAGAATTCTACACATGGAAGCTTAAGCCATGAATCTCTAGGGTTCCATCCCTGGCCCTTGTGCGAAATACCAGCCGCGGTTTGCCCTACGGGTTCATATCATTAATTCTCTCTTTACGTCTCTTTTCTCATATCCATAGCCTATGTTTACATAGCAAGTTACTTACAATATTGGCGACAGGCAGGCGCTCATAGTAACCGAACCTGATCAAAAGTTAAGTATGTAAGCTGGCCAATCGATCAGCATTTATCTCGCCTGAAAGTCGGCTGTAAAGACTCATCCGCTCACAGGTTTGTTGTTAGCCCTAATTTCTCTACCATCGGATAGAAACTTTCTGGGGCATAACATGTCGTCTGACCGAATCAACTGGCGATTACTAGTATCAGATTCAGCTCAGTCGTTAGCACATGATTCAGATAATTCAACGCACTCACCGACATTCCTAGTTGTAGACGATCATGATGCGGTCATGCAGTGTCTGATCTCGATGTTAAGAGCGTCTTATCCAAAAGCAACGCTCATAGCTGCTCAGGATCAGAAAACGGCGGTCGCAAAAGTCAGACAGCATCGGATTGATTTGGCAATTTTGGATTTAGAACTGCCAGAACAGCTTGGCGAAACTGCTCGCTGTAAAACTGGCGTTAGCCTAGTAAGAACAGCAATGAAGACAGAACATGCTACGAGTATCTTAGTGCTAGGCGAAAGTATCAAGCCTTTGGTCCGCATGAAGGCAGAGATCTATCAGTACAAGGCTGGATTTGCAGCTGCGAGTAAATCTAAGCCGGTAGGGGATGTCTTAAAGCTAGCAGAACTCGCTTTAAGCGGCTCGATCTACCTACCACAAGATGTGCGATCACGCCCTCAAGTCAATGAGAAGTGGGTAGCTGTCCTTCGGCTCAAGTATCAAGAAGGGCTTTCAGATAAGGCGATCGCTCATCAGTTGGGAGTAAGTGCTAGAACTGTTCGTAGCTACTGGCTCTGTATTCAAGATGTACTAAATGTACATGATGATCCAGATAAAGACTTGCGCGTTCAGATAGAAAAAGCAGCTAGGCAACAGGGATTAATCGACTAGCCAAAGCCGATTAGAGTGAAGTGAGATAGAACAGGCAACCGGGATGAAACACTGTTCTATCTCTTTAAATGTATATTCTGTGACTTATTTTATGTTTTGTAATTTTATATTCTTATGGTTTCTACTTCGCTTGACCCCGGCTGATGAAGCTCTTGTCTAGAAGATTCACTACCAGGACCAAAGCCTAAGCCGCCGCTAGAGTAAGTTGTACCGAAGGTGTCTGCAAGAGTCGCTACTTGACTAATCGCCGAGCGTAAATAGTCTTCCTCAAGCGACCTTAGCGGATGCACGAATACAGAGACAAGCGTATCGTCAGAGATCGCATAGCGGGCATCTAGAGAGGTGTGAAAGTTGGCAAGTAGAATGTTTTGGACACTCTGAGGACTCAGCTCGCTCACCGCCACAACAGGTGCAATAATTCGCATGCGATCACGGCTGGCATCGGCTAGCACCACGACCGGGCGATCGCCAACTGTAAGTTGCCACTGTCCATTAGCGCCCTGCACTTCGCTATCGGTTTCTCTTAAAACAGTAGCTAGGCGCTCAAGCGTCATATCTCCAGTCGAGGTAGAAGATGGGGACTGAGCTTGAATCACTGAGTGACTCGGCGCAGGCTGAAGCACGGGTAGTTCTGGCTCGGCTCGGAGCGTAGGTGAATAGGCCACAGTTGCAATCACAATAGCAAAGCTGCTAGAGAATTTTATTCTTCCGATTGACCGCTTTGTCAGCATGTTAGGCATAGTTCTTCCACGTTTAGGAACGAGTTATTAGGAGTTTGAGCAGTCGCAGTAAGCAAAGCTCTGGTGTTTCGCCTCTTCTTTCGCCTCTAAGTATTAGTGCCGTGGCCAGCAAAAAGATGATAAAGCCATAAGCATTGACTTAGAAAGTATCTGTGAATAAGAGAAATCTTTAGGATGCTTTATCGTTTTCTCACCGGCCTTTCCGATTATTCTCATCCCTTTTCTGAAAGCAACTCACAGCAATAGCGCTAAAATCGAATGCATCTTCTAAGGAAAACTGCTATTGATGCTGCGTGTAGAACTGCCTATCAAGAAGCTGTTTCTTCGTCTGGATAGGCGCTCTAGCCCAATAAGACGGTTAAAGACTTGCTTGATCATCGTTCTTTTCTTGTTGTTTAGCCAGGGCATGCTGCTACAACCTGGACTTGGTCAATCTACTACTCAGTCGGTCGAGATGCCCGCTGCTGACATCGTTGTTGATGGCCGTGTGCTATTTCGCCTAGGCAGTATTCCTGGCTTTACAGCTCAAAGACGCGCTGAGAGCGTTAACAGTGACTTACAAATGGCGCTGCAGACCACTCCTTTCGATCGGCGCATCCGCATCAGTGTGGTCGAACGCCATCAGCTAAGTACTATCCGAGTGAACAACGCTCATCTGCTAACTGTGACTGAGGGCGATTTCAGGATGGGCGTTACCCGCCAAGAACAGGCCAGAGATTGGGCAAACCAATTACGCTCGGCGCTAGCTCAGGCACAGCAAGAGCGCTCTTCTAGCTATGCTCGCGCGGTCGTCTGGCAAATCGCAGTGGCCTTTATAGGTGGACTTACTCTATATGTCTTGGTACGCAAGCTACGTAGACGGCTGTGGCGCTGGGCCAAACGTTCAAAGCAAGCAGCTTACAAACAACGGTGGATTCAGTCTGGTTTGGCCTGTTTGCAAGGCGCTATCGTGTTGTCATTTTTGGTGTATGTGTGCGAATTGCTGCCTATGGCTCGCACCGCTCGGTACAATACGATTCATTTTTTAAAAAATGTCTTCAATAGCAGCCTACTAACTACTGGTAACCAGGACTATTCACTGATCGACATCACCAAACTAATCGTGCTCGTAGTGATGTTGTGGATTGCTGTGCGCGGACTGATTGCGATTGTGAAGGTGCGCTTTTTGCAGACGACAATCGCTGAACGCGGCGTACAAGATGCGATCGCTACAGTCATGCAGTTTGCGCTCATGGGATTAGGGCTGTTTATTCTGCTGCAGGCATGGGGAATTGATCTTAGCGCTTTGGCTATTTTCGCCAGTGTGCTGGGCGTAGGTTTAGGGTTTGGCCTACAAGATATTGTCAACAATTTCATTAGCGGCTGGATTCTATTGATTGAACGTCCCGTGCAGGTAGGCGACTTGATTGACGTGGGCGGTATATTCGGCAGCATAGAAAGAATTGGCATCCGCAGTACGGAGTTACAGACGGTAGATGGCTTCTCTATCATCATGCCAAACAACGAGCTAGTGCAAAACAGAGTTGTTAATTGGAGCCACGGACAACCAGTTTCTCGAATCCACCTACCGCTATCTGTTGCCTATGGCTCGGTGATTGAACATGTTCATAGGGCGACATTAGAAGCGGCCCGTGCTCACTCTGAAGTACTGCGCTATCCTCGACCTCAGCTAAGGTTTACAGAGTTTGGAGAGAGTTCACTTAACTTTAGTTTGTTGTTATGGATACGCGATCCAAGAGATCAGTTCGATGTCAAAAGTGATGTTTATTACCTTTTAGAGGCTAACTTTAGGCGCTACCAAATCAAAGTTCCATTTCCCCAGCGCGATCTTAATCTACGAATCTCTAAGGAAGCTTCTTTATCTACCCTTCAGCTGCAAGATCTAGCCGATACCGCACAGAGACAATCTTCGGAAAAGCTAGACACGGTAGGCTTAGACACGGCAGGCACTAAGCCAGCAGGTATAGCTGTACATTTACCAGATCAACTATCAGAGCAAACATCGAAAGAAGATCTGGTCAAACCTTCAATAGAGCAAACATTACAACAAACCAACTCAATACCTAAGCCAGGCACTTTCCCAGCCGATATCATAGCAAAAGTTACTAAGTATTCCGCTATCTTGAAGGGCCATAAAGGCGTTGCCACAACAGAAGTTGATCGGCTAGTTGAACAGATGCTAGGACCTAATGGATTGAACATTAGCGATCGCAGGTTTCGGCTAACGCATTATCGTCAGTGTTTCGTAGGCAGCGAAGCGGTTACCTGGATTGTCAGAACGCAAAAGGCTACCCGTAAAGAAGCTGTCAGGCTAGGTCAACTGTTAGTCGAGCGAGGTGTTTTTCACCACGTGAAAGATGAACACAGCTTTAAAGACGAGTACTTGTTCTATCGCTTTTATAAAGACGAAGTATAGGTTCGTCAGACGCGTGAGGCCACTGGTCTTAGCGCACCTTCAACAGACCAACGGTTATACCTTGTTCTTCTCGATAGTTTCTTATCATCGGACCTATCGAAGTCGCCAACTCAACTAGCTGATTGATCGTTCTGGTAGTACTCATGCTGAATGAAGGGAACTGGCATCACTTTAGCCTTCGCGCCCGCTATTTCTACATCTAGTCCCTCACCGCCTGCTTTGGTTCGGATATAGCCTAAGCCAAAGAAACCAGCTTCGGTGTTAGTCAAGCTGGTAAGTTTACCCACTATTTTCCCATCTAATGCAATGTCTGAACCTTCTAGAACAGAGCGGTCAATCGCTAGACCCCACAGTCTTTTTTTGACGCCTTTGTAAGTGTTAAGACGAGCAATTGTTTCTTGACCAATGTAGCAGCCCTTTTCAAAAGAGACACTGTGCCAAAGCCCTGCTTCTAAAGGATTGTCATCATCGGTAAGTTCCTTATGAGGCGTTGGACGTCCCTGTTGAATACGCAAACTTTCCCACTCTGCTTGTGTTCCAACGGTGATGCCTGTAGATAGAATTGCCTGCTGCGTAGCGTCTGCTTTTTCAATAGGACCCCAGAGCGTATATCCTGGGATTGCTAGCTCAACGTCACAGGCCATGCGAATATCATCTGGTGTGCTAGATTCTTGCGTACCAGAGTCTCCTGAGCTAGCCTGCTGTAGGTTGTCGTCAGCGATCGCTTGGTGAGTAAAGGCGCGTTTACCCACTAAGCTAGGTGCACCTAGTGTACGCGCTAACTCATCGCAGCCTTCCCCAACTACGGTAAATAAGAAAGTTTGGCTACTTTCATCTACTAGCGTCACTTTATCTGAAAAGAAAATATATTTATCCATCCAGTCATACAGCTTTTTTTCCATGCCTGGAGACACTATCACCAGTAGAGAATCCTCAAAAGCATAGACCGTAGATAGATCGATTGTCCGTCCAGTTGAGGTTACAAACACAGTATGACAGCCTTCATTGGCCGAAAGCTGTTCAATACTGTTTGTAGTTTGATTGTGCAAAAATCTCACTCGGTCTGCACCCGTGAGTCGGATCTGGCCCCAATGACTGCGATCAAATAATGTAGCCATGGCTATGAAGTTCACCTACTTTGTTCTAACTCGTTCTACCTGTTTTCCACCTCAGGGTCCATCTATCTAAGTGGTCTTCTAAGTTATTGTGGTCTTCTAGGTTATCTATTGACGAGTTCCTGTCACGACCATACGCACGCCTCTTTCTGGCGCTAGAGTCACTCCTCTGCGAACAGGTTTCTCAGGGCGCTCGTCTGCCAGCTCAAACTGATAGTTTGCCACCATCGTAGCCACAGCAAGTTTCATTTCGTACTGCGCCAGTGCTTCCCCCACACAGCGCCTAGACCCGGCTCCAAAAGGAATGAATTCGTAGGGAGAAAACTTTCGCTCTAGAAAACGCTCTGGTCGAAATGCCTTTGGGTCAGGGTAGAGATCTTCTCGCTGGTGAGTCAAAAATATACAGCCTAAGAAAGTGGTTCCTTTGGGGAAAGAATAGCCCACAATGTTAACTGGCGCTTCCGCTGTCCGCGGGAAGGTAAACATCGCTACCGGAGAGCGTCTCAAGGTCTCTTTGCATACAGCGCTTAGGTAGGGAAGCTGGGCGATCGCCATCGGATCAGCCTTTGGGCCCAGTCCAGCTAGCTCAGCTAGCAGCTTCTCTTTTACCGCTGGTAGCTGGTGAATCCAATACATTGCCCAGGCCATCGCCGTTGCTGTGGTTTCATGCCCAGCGAACAGCAGCGCCATCAGCTCATCTCGAAGCTCTTGCTCGCTCAACGCTTCGCCATCTTCGGTGCGACTAGCCATCAGCATTGAGAGAATATCACTACGCTTACTATTGGCGCTACCACCGTCTTTTTTAATTTCAGCAGCGCGATCGCGGATCTCTGCGTAGACCAGGTTATCTATTCTTTGTCGCTTACGCAAAAACTTTCCCCACGGACTCCACGGCCCTAGGTCCTTTTGTAGCCAGGTGAAGAACAATAATGCGGCCGATGCTGGCGAACCGACGCTATCGACTGTTTCGCATAGCGTCTCCATGATTTCCTTCGAACGCGGACCGTCTGTAAAGCCAAAAACGATCTGAGAGATAACCTGTAATGAGATTTTCTGAGTAAGGGTGCGAATAGATAAAGGTTGATACTTTGGTTGTGCTTCAAGCAATTCTTTGGTGAGATCGCAGATCAGCTGCCCATATACTGTCAGCCTCTCCCCATGAAAAGCCGGCGTCATCAGCTGTCGTCTAACCTTATGCTGCTCTCCGCTAAGCATAATTACCGACTGAGTACCTAGAAAAGGCGAAAGAATTCGATTGAAATCTCCCGGGGCACTAAACGTGGTGCGATCGCGTGTCAAGATATACTGCATCGCCTCTGGGTGCGAGGTGATCACCGTTGGCCCAGCACCAAAGCCCAGCGTGTCTTCTTCAAAAAAGTCAGGAGTATCTACCTTGGTTCGCTCTAGATAGCTCACCGGGTCTAACACCCACTCCAACCGTCGAAATAGCGAAAAGCCACGCGCTGTTCTGAGCTGATTTTCAGTCGAAACTGGCTGGCTATCTGGCCGGCTGGCTGGCTGGTTGGCTGATTGGCTGATTGACTGTGAAGTGATCGCACCCGACTTAGACAACTTAGGCATAGGTTCTTGTTCTACTCACTCGTTCTACTCAATGGTTAGCTACTTCTATGCTAATCACAATCTCTATTTTCTTCATCGCCATCTGGCATAGTCGTATGACAGAAAATCGCTCGGCTGCGGTTTACTGCTCGCAAATTAGCGCCCGTTAGGTCTGCATCTGTAAAGTTAGCAACACCCACCACTGCCGCTGTCATTTCGGTATTGATCAGCTTGGCACCCACAAAATTAGCATCTTCTAAATTGGCTTGGGTCAGATTTGCTCCGCTCAGGTCTGCACCTTTTAGCACTGCGTCTTTAAGCTGAGCGCCATTCATCTGTGCACCTGCCAAACTGGCATTAGTTAGATTAGTACCAATCAGCTCAGAAAGCATGAGGTTGGTCTCACTGAGATCTGCGCCTGTTAGATTCGCACCCGTTAAAGAAGCGACTTTTAGATTGGCATGGTTGAGCTGAGCGCCAACCAAATCGGCCTCGTTCAAAATGCAGACCGGGCACTCATTATCGTTCATCAGCATGTCAACATCTTCTTGCAAATAGGCCCAGCTCGGCGCCGCAAATCCTAACAGTCCTATCAAGCCAATAGAGATTGCTACCAACAAAGCTGCCACTTTATTCATCTTCATGCCGTTTTCCATAATCTCATCCGGGTGGTCGATCTAGTGTTTTGTAGATCTGGCAAAACCTGCCTATACCGGTTTACATTGTCCCACAACCCTTCAGAAATATCTGGACAATCGGTGTGTTCAAATCTAGGTCGCCAGTTTTAGCTATTTATCTCGTTTTAATCGTTATCGCGTTTACCCTTTATTCTAGAGACCCAGTTTGGAGCGACAAGTTGGAGGAGCTGCGTAACAGCCTATTACTGGCCTGGTTGGTCAGCCTAGTGAACTGGGTATTAGCCGGTGGTCTTGGTCGGTTATTAGGGATTAGGCCTCGTCAAGCTGTTGGACTCCTAGGTATTGCCTTTGCGCCGCTTTTACATAGAGACATTCACCACTTGCTAGCAAACACACTGCCTTTTGTCGTGCTAGGCGGGTTAGTTCTATTGCAAGAAAGGCTTCAGGATGCTAGCAACTTCTATACTGTTACAGTCATTATCCTATTAGCAGGCGGGCTAGGCACCTGGCTATTTGGCCGAGAGGCGATCCATCTAGGCGCAAGTGGACTGATCTTTGGCTATATTGGATTCTTATTAGTGGGTAGTTATGTCGTACCGACTCTATGGACAGTTGGCCTAGCTAGTATTGTATTTGTGCTGTACGGATCGCAGCTTCGCGCAATGCTACCGGATTCCCGGGCGCTTAGCGTTTCTTGGGAAGGGCATTTGTTTGGTTTCGCCGGTGGCATCTTGGCGGGCTTACAGCCAGATCTGTTGATTAGCGTTCAGATGCGTGTACAGATGGCCATTGACAATCTATTCGGGCTATATTGATCAAAGTTATCAACAGAAACTGAAGGCAACATCAGGTGACTCATGCGCTGTGCTGGCCCATATTTACTAGCGTTTATCTGAAGGAAAGTTGCAAATGAACTCCCTACTCCAACGACTGACTTCCCAACCACTTCAATCAGGATTAACGCCTGTACGCTCTAAAGCTTCACCTTTTGCCCTGAGCGGACTATTTGCCTTGCTAATCTTAGGCGTTAGCCCTTTATCTATGAGCGCGAATGCTCAGGTATTTTCATCCCAGCGTTCGACCACAGCTCAGCCCAGCACGCGGCCAACGGCGACAGCGCAAACACCTAACCAGACTTCGCAGCAGTCCGTACTAGATACCAAGCTGAGGCGTGATGAGACCTTGTATCTCGATAAAAGAGAAGCGCACGACTATGATTTAGTGCTTAAAAACGTCTCTAGCTTAAATGGACGGCAGCTGCCGATTGGCACGTTAATCCGTGGTCGATTCGAACCTTCAGACGGCGGGCTTGTATACGTAGCCAATGCCATTGAAATTGACAACCAGATTTTTAGTATTAGCGCCCGTTCCGACTTGTTGACTGAGCGCAAAGACCCTAGGCAAACCTCAACAGGTGCGGTCTTAGGCGATGCGGCAATTGGCGCAGTTGGCGGCTATGTACTAGGTGAAGTTTTTGGCAGACCCGATATATGGGAGGTCGCTGGAGGAGCTGCAGCGGGCGTTTTAGTCGGTAGAACAACTGCACCTTCTGTGGTGGTAGTTAAGCCGGATGATGTCATCGCACTGTACGCCGACCGCACTATCTGATTGGTTTAACCTAATCGTTTTAGTTATTGGCAAACAGCAGCAGGCCTACTGCTGTTTGCCAAGCACTTAGCTCAAACAATTAGCTTTATAGGAATAGCTCTATAGGATAAGGACTGTAGCGTTTGAATATGCTTATCAGCCAAGTGCAGATTGCCATATTTAGACTGAGTCTTCTAAGCAAGAAAAGACCCACCTAATCTTCATCCGAACTCAAGGCGGGTTTGCACAGATAGTGTCCTGGAGACCAACTCTGATTCTATCTTGACCGATGCTCTTAACGGAACCTATTTCTCTTAGTAGCGGCCAGGTCTTTTTCGAGCTTCAAACAGTTGCGATCGCCACCCGCCTGAAGCTGATACTCTACGTTATCCATAATTTGATTAAGAATTAACCACCCATAGCCACCCTCTTGAAAGTCAGAAGGCGAAGGTGCTTCGTAATCATTCAACTGGAATCCCTTGCCCTGATCCCATACCTCTAGCAAAAGGTTATTTTTCTCATCTAGCTCGATGCGGATGAGTACTGGCAGCTCTGGTCGCTCGCTGTGAGCATGGCGAACAATATTAGAATAAACCTCCACCACGACTAAGCGCAGCCGCATTTTTACCTCGGTCCAGTCCACATCGTTGCGATCAATTCTTAGCCACAAAGACTCAAGCAACCAGTGCTCCACTACCTCCATAAACCGTAGATCGCTAGGGACGGTCAGCTCGGTCTTCAACATGATGTCACCTCCAGCGACAAGATAGTTTGATCGTCCTCTTGCTCACCTTCTAGAGGATGAACATACGAAAGTAAGACATCTAGGTCAAGATCAGCGGGCTGCCGCTGTAGAAACCGCCAGAGTCCTTCTTGAGCTAACATGCGTCTCCCATCGCCTTCTGTCTTAGGCACCGTTGCCTCTGTAATACCATCACTAGTTAATAGAACGATATCCCCTTCTGAAAGAGTGAGCTCGCCAGCCTCCGCTTTCCAGTTTGGCAAAATTCCCAGCGGCACTCCTCGAACACTTAAGTAGGTCGGTTCTATCGCGTTGGCTAACTCATCCTTTTCACGCTGCGCAACCAGTCTCTGGTGGGGCCAAACTAGAGGGTATACATGGCCGGCATTAGCGTACATTAGCTGACCTGTCTTTGCACTATAGCGAACCAGCGCCATAGTAATAAAGCAATTGCTGCTAATTAGATCATTCGACAGAGTGTAGTTTAAATTTCTCATTACACTATCTGGCTCAGGTGATACTTCCTGAGATAGCTCTCGACGCAATACTGAAATTGCACTCGACATAAATAGTGCTGCCGGAACGCCCTTGCCAGAGACATCGCCTACAGCTAACCAGATATCTCCTTGAGGATGAACAAATACTTCAAAAAAATCTCCGCCAACTTCTCTAGCGGGTTGGCAGCGCGCCTGAATCTTCAAACCCGGCGTCTCTGGCCAGCGCTGACTTAAAAGGTTACTTTGAATCTGTCTAGCAACCTCTAGTTCTGCCAGCATTTTCGTCGACTGACGCTGAATCTGCTGGTATAGCTTAGCATGAGAAATTGCTAGCGTTACCTGGTCAGTGATGTGGGTTAGCAGCTCTGTCGCCTCTTCTAACCACTGAAAGTTCTGCGTTTCTTTATACAGACAAACGCTTGCTAATAGAGTGTCTTTCTCTATGAAAGGAACAACTATGCAAGTAAAAACCTTTTTCTCTATTTCTAGTTTTTCGGAGAAAATATCTGTCGCTGTTTTATCACCAATCGTAGATGGAAGTTGTAGATCTTGGCTACAAGCAAGCACCCCCTTAGCAAGCACCCCCTTAGGAAGAGATGCTGCTAGCTGCTTAGAATCGGCATCGCGATAGTAGATAAACGGAGTCAGACCATCTTGCTTAAAACTGTCTTGCTCAGAACCGTCTTGTTCAAATGGGTTAGCCTCTGGTAACTCTACTCCCATATGCTCTATCTGCGCAGGTTCTGGGGTGAGTTCTATAGGATAGAGCATCGAGAAGTCCGCTGTAGCCGCCTGGCCTAGAGCGCTGACAACTGATTGTAAAGTACTACTGTAGTCGAGAGAACTACGCACAGCCGTCATGATTTTATTGCTGAGAGATTCCTGCCTAAGTGCCCTACTAAGCGCAAGAGTGCGACGTTTAACCAGCTGATAGGTTTGAGCTGCTTGAGTAACTGTTTCCTTTAGGACTTGTGGTTTCCAAGGCTTGGTGATATACTTGAAAACTTTTCCAGCGTTGATGGCTGAAACTAAGTCTTCTACGTCCGTATAGCCGGTTAGCACAATTCGGATGGTATCGGGAAAGCGCTCTACAGTATGGCTAAAGAACTCTGTGCCGTTCATCTTCGGCATTCGCTGATCAGAGATAATGACAGCCATCTCACCTTTAGCGTCTAGGATATCAAGCGCTTCAGCCCCGCTAGCAGCCTTAAAAACCTGAAACTCTCGACGAAACGTTCGATGTAGCAGATCTAGATTGTCTGGCTCGTCATCAACGACAAGCACTTTCAATTTCTCTTGCATCCTTAATATCTATCTATGAGTGCCTATTGAAGATGAGCCGAGCATACTGAGGTCGGTACGGCTTCCATGTGTCCTATGTTTTGTTTGACAGCCATAACGTGCCCGCTCAAGGATGCTTACTAGCGTACGCAATAGATGTTGGGTTCTTCTTGTCTCCTGTAGAAGAAGAGAGATCACAACTATAAAATAGCCGCTTCCCAAAAAAGTTTAATCGTCTCATAGGCTGCTCAACATGCTATCTGGTGGGACTGCTCACTAGTGTGCCTCTCTACAAGCGTAAAAATTAAGTGCAAAAATTATAAATGCAAAATTATGAGTCCGGAAAATGACTATCTTTGATTTAACCGATCGTTTGTAACAGTCGCGAGAGCCAGATAGACGCAGTAGCTAGACTACTGATAGCCAACACAAACAACGGACACTCGGTGGCTCTTCGGATAAAATTAAGCGCTCAGATTAAGTAGTCGTCGTTTAACAAATAGGATTCTAGCCGTTTCTAAGGTTTGTAGTCGTATTGATTACTAATTAGCTCACCTAAGAAAGTAACCGATAAGAAGGCTGGTATGTTGAAGATGTAGACACGTGTTGTGAAAACGATTTCAATCCACAGATGACTATTGGTAATGTGATTAGCGCCTTTGAGCAGTGGGCGAACCCTCTCTGGCAGGAAAAATGGGACAACTGTGGTTGGCAAGTAGAGCCAGGAATACTGCGAGAGCCGGCTGGAATCCTTGTGTGCTTAACGCCGACGCTAGCAGTGATGCACGAGGCGATCGCGCTAAAAGCTAAAGGATTGCCAGTCAATCTTATCTTTGCCCATCACCCGCTAATTTTCGGTGGGCTCACGTCAGTGATTGCGGACGATAGTATCGGCGATATGGTCCGACTAGCAATCAAACATAAAATTGGTGTCTACACAGCTCATACCAATTTTGATCAAGTAGCCGGAGGTACCGCTGACGTGCTTGCTCAACAGCTTGAGTTGAGTGCGATCGCGCCAATAGTTCCCACCGCGCCCGACCAAGATCAGGATAGGGGTTATGGTAGAGTTGGCACCCTACCAGCAGCTCAGACACTCCAACAGCTGCTAGAAAAAATTCAATCTATACTAGCCCCTCCCCGTTTGCTATATTCTCCTGCTGACTTACAGAAAACTATCCAAAAAGTAGCCGTATTAGGCGGTTCTGGTGCTAGCTATATCGATGCGGTTACGAAAACCGGAGCGCAAGCCTACTTAACCTCAGACTGTAAGTTCCATCAGTTTCAAGCAGGTCGAGATCAAGATCTCGTACTCATTGATGCTGGCCACTACGCGACAGAAAGACCTGCCTGTAAAAAGCTTGTGAGCTGGTTCAAGCACCAGGATGCTATCTGGGCTCAGCTCAGCGAGCAAGATGAAGACTTTAGGCAATTTTTCTAACGCCTTAATTTCATACCTGATTCATTTAGCCCCTGAACAACTTAGCTGAGTCTGCCCAAGATAAGCTGGTTGCTCCTATGCACTGACTTGATTAACCTACGTTGGCGGTCGTTCTCAAACTAAGCTTCAAGACTAGGCGTCTGATAGTTCTTTGATAGTTAAATTTCTATCAAGATTAGATGGCCATGCAAAGGCATAGATAAGCAAACGGTCAAGTTAGCTGGGCTGAAGTGTCATACGGGTTCGTGCTGATGCAATAGTAAGGGGTGGGCAAGTAAGCCTAGAACATCTAGGTTTGAATGGAACAAGTGATTGAAAATCGGTTAAGAAGTGCATCATTAATCCATAAGGTAAGCAGACAACAACCGTCAGATACAGTGTTAGGAAAGGGTTGGAGTATGACGCTGTGGACAGCTATAGCAACGACGGCAGCCTTCTTCGGCTTAATGGCTAGTAGTGCGCTTGCTCAACCCACTGGTCTTAGCAATCCCCTGAGTGCTAGAGGAGCATTAAGCAATGTAGATCCAAGGCTAGACGACGGCAGTTTCTACGACCGGTATGATTTTGCGGGTAGAAGTGGAGAGTACGTAACTATCTATCTTGAAAGCGAAGACTTTGATCCGTATCTGATTTTATTAGACCCAGCAGGAGAAAGACTCAGCGAGAACGATGATATTAGCCGTACCAACGATGATTCTAGGCTTGTAGTCCGCCTGCCTAGTACGGGAACCTATACTGTGCTAGCTAATAGCTATGAATCAGGTAGCCTAGGACAATACAGCATTAGGATAGATGTCGAAGAGGACCGAGAAAGTTTAGTGAGAACGTTGACAGCAGCAGCTCTACCAGGAAGTTCACAGACCTGCATTAGCGCTGTTTCGGCTGCTACTGAAGAAATCGAAGCAAGCGGAGCGGTCAGCGCTCTAGTCAGTTCTTTGCAGCTAAGCCGACTATATGAAACGACTCCGAACAGCCGGCCATATGGTGTGTATCTATCGCTCAGCGGTGCGTCGACCATGTCATTTTTTCTCTCGCCTCAATTCCTTGAACGGTTATCTAGCGACTTAATTGAGAGCTGCTCAAGCGTGGGAGCAGTTTTCTTTGGCTCCAGTAGTTTACAAGAAGAGAAAATATTTGGACTGCTGCTCGAGAGTCAATCTACTGGCGCCCAGTCCTGGAGGGTTGAACCGTTTGTCTGTATCAATGGAGCACAGAGCCCAACCTCCCAGCGGACGAGTCAGCGATTGCGGTGGGGACAGCAAGTCTGTTCGTCATAGTGATGCTTTGGACCTGTCATTGTTTGATAGATAGCTAGTCCTGCTGTCATAAAATCCTGTTGTCATAGAAGGGGACTTCGCTATGGCACAATTGCCGTAGTCTTTTGGTTCATGTTGATTGCTGTGGATGCGCCCTCGCCTGCAACAGACGTTCTAGCTCTTCAGCTTGGTAGTATTAAAGCCCAGCTGGATTTAGTGCTGATTGCGATTGAGGCGCTAACGGATATTGGATCTGATGCGGTGCTAGCAGCAGCTGAAGATCTACAGCTATCAGAAATACTCACTGATCGAGTGGGGCTGTGGCGATTGCGCCAGTCAAGTCCACTACGTAAAGGCCAAGGGCGCAAGAAGCTAGATGTTGAGGAGGCCCGAGCACTCGTGCTGGTGGTCTGTCATCTAGCTAAAGCCCATCACCATCGAGTACGTGAGGCAGTTGCTCGCCTAGAAGCCTTAAGCGCTGCTGGAGAACCGCCTCACCGAGCGGCAATTTTGGGAGATTATTTAGATAACTTCAGCAATATGTATAGCGATCGCATGGCCGCACCTACGTTAAAAACCGAAGCGCTTACCCAGCTATCCTTGCGACTTTTGATTGATTTATTGTTTTATAGTGCGCCTGGTGGCGAACGTCAGCTTTGGTTGGCGCTAATCGACCGTTCCCGCTGAGGTGCCATAATAAAACATGCTTCTTCAAGGTCATGATTCACCCGACTTCAGCTACGCAGCCCAACCGACCCTCTAAAACGGGTCAGCCCAAACTCAGTAAGTCTAAAATTAGCAATCTTCGAGTCACCCAACTAAAAGCCGACCTGAAGAAAACCAATCTATATTTGATTGGCATGATGGGTGCTGGTAAGACCACGATTGGACGAAAGCTCGCAAACCGGCTGGGATATGGATTTGTAGATACTGATGCGCTGATCGAACAGTCGGCAAATCAAACCGTTAGCGAGCTATTTGCAAGTGCTGGTGAATCTGTGTTTCGGCAGTTAGAAACGCAAGTTCTCTCCCAAGTTTCGACCTATACAAACTTGGTAGTGGCGACAGGCGGCGGTGTCATCATCGAGCAGATGAACTGGAGCTATCTACACCACGGCATTATCATCTGGCTTGATGTGCCTATTCCTATATTGGTGGCTAGGCTCTCCGGTGACAGCTCTCGTCCATTGATCAAGGACTCTCGTCCATTGATCAAGGATACGAACTTATCTGATAGGCTAGCGGGCCTAATAGCAGAACGCAGAGATCTCTATGCTCAAGCCGATATCCGTATTGGATACGAAGGTAAATCGGTAGGTAGAACATGCGATCGCATTCTGAACGCTATTCAAGCCAATATCCGACCCGATCCGAAGCTTGCCGTTGACCAGATCCAGATTAATCAACCCTCCATTAAGCCGGTCTCCTTCGATACTTGAACCACCTAGTCCATAGTCTATCGTAGCCTTCTTACTATCATCCTTCTAGGCGCTTACTCCTATGCCCTTCGATCCGAGTACCCAACCCCCCGAAAACGAGGCCCTGCGCGTTCGCATCCTTAGCGAAGCACTCCCTTACATTCAGCAATTTCATGGCCGGACTATTGTCGTGAAATATGGCGGCGCAGCGATGAAAGACAGCAGCCTTAAGGCAAGTGTCATTCGCGATGTCGTTTTTATGGCCAGCGTCGGTATTCGCCCAGTGATTGTGCATGGCGGTGGCCCTGAAATTAATACTTGGCTCACGAAGTTAAGCATTGAACCTCAGTTCAAAGACGGTCTGCGCGTTACTGATGCGAAGACAATGGACGTGGTGGAGATGGTTCTAGTTGGCCGGGTCAACAAGGAGCTAGTGTCTTTGATCAACCAGGCAGGCGGGAAAGCGGTCGGGCTGTGCGGTAAGGACGGCAATCTGGTGACAGCCCGGCCTCAGTCCATGGCCGAAGGGGTTGGCTTTGTCGGGGATGTGAGCCACGTACAGCCTGACCTAGTGCGATCGCTCGTTAAAGCGGACTACATTCCGGTTATTTCTAGCGTCGCTGCTGATCTATCAGGGCAGGCATACAACATCAATGCCGATACCGTTGCTGGCGAGCTAGCAGCAGCCTTGAGCGCAGAAAAGCTAATTTTACTTACAGATACGCCGGGCATCATGAAAGACTTTCACGATCCGACTACGTTGTTCAATCAGCTAGATATTCAGCAGGCTAGGAACTTAATCGCCGATGGCACAGTTGCAGGTGGCATGATTCCTAAGGTGAATTGCTGTGTGCGATCGCTTGCTCAAGGTGTTCGTGCTGCTCACATACTCGATGGTCGAATGCCGCATTCACTCCTACTCGAAATCTTTTCGGATATGGGCATTGGTACGATGCTAGTCGCCTCTAGCTTTAGTGAGTAGGGCTGTACTATCGCTCTCGACGAGCTACTTAGGACATTCTCGTCGGCTAAAACCATTACAGAGCAAAGAGCAACTCTTCCCGCAGCGGTAGGAACCGGCGACGTCGTCCGGCGATAGGGAATGCCTACCAAGAGAAAGGAAGAGTGTATGCTTACTTTTCTATGTCTACAAGCACACAGGTACGTACCGGACAGACAAACGTTATAGTAAGGAAACTGCGCTATAGAGAACCCCCAGCTTTCTACCTATAAGCTTATGCACAGGCTTCTGTCAGGCGCACTTTCTGTAGATGCGCACACGATTCCTATTCGAGATCTGCCGGCCAGACTAAGCGGTATCGTGATTGTCCAGCTTTCAGACTTTCATTTTGATGGCCTGCGACTCTCCGATCAGCTACTAGCCAAAACGATTGCCAAAGTAGAAGATATCGAGCCCGATCTAATTACGCTGACCGGAGACTTCGTTACCCGATCACCTGATCCTATTCACGAATTAGTTCGCCGCATCAAAGCACTGCCCAGTCAGTACGGCACCATTGCAGTATTAGGCAATCACGATATATCAGTACCCGGTGCCAAAGAAACGGTTACCCAAGTGTTAGAAAGGGGTAATATTTCTGTGCTGTGGAACGCAATTGCTACGCCTTTTGGCGAAGATTTTCCGGTAGTTGGTTTCGCCGATCTGTGGTCTGGAGAATTCGACACTAGCATTTTGGACCAAATTCCGCCTACAACGCCTCGCTTGGTTCTCTCTCACAATCCTGACACAGCCGAGCCTCTGTCGAAATATCGCGTAGATCTACAGCTATCCGGCCACACCCATGGTGGACAGGTATATCTACCAGGACTAGGACCTGGTCCCCAGGTATGGGAACGAATCAGACACTGGGTGCCAAGTATCATTCGCAACCGGGTGCCTTTCCTAAGCGATCGCTGCTTCCAGGTTGCTCGTAATTGGGAATGGTGCCGAGGACTTCACCAAGTCGAAAACAATTGGCTATACGTCAATCGAGGTCTGGGAACATACTTCCCAGGCCGATTTATGTGCAGTCCAGAGCTAACCGTGATTACGCTTGTAACAGCTTAGACTAGTAAATCTATTGTCGCGAAGTGAAAGTCGCCATCAGCTACTTTCACCTATAGCAATGTGCGGATGCATTCGTGCATTGCGAGTCACTTAGCCTGTTGAAACATAAGGGCTATAGCCAATGACTATGCTATAAGCTAAGTGACCAAAGCTATAGTAGCTTGACCTTCGCCCGGTGAAGCAACTTGCCGTGGTGAACAGCGCCAGTATGGGTGACGCGAACGAGATCACCAGGTTCGGCATGCCCTGCTACAAGCTGATGATAGGTGGGATTGTAAGCAACCTGGCAATCGACCGCAGCAATCGGTTCTACACCCCACTCAGTCATGAGTTGCTCAACAGGACGTACAAAAGGCAAAATCTTTGCAGCTGAAAGCTCAGGCCGATCCTGGGCACGTTTGGCGATAGTAGGCCACTGAACGAGCCAACTTTCTAGCGTTTGTAGGGCAGCTATTTGAATCGTGTTAGTTTCGGTAGCTTCAACTGGACCTTCCACCAAGGGTTCCACTGAGTGTTTTGAGTGATGTTTCGACTGATTAGGCTCAAAACGAGTGTATAGCTCAGCAAAGCTAATTCCCAAAGCTTCTGAGATCTGAATTATGTTTGCTAGCCGCATTTTTCGAATATGGCCGTTTCTTAGTTGCTGAATCTGCCAGCGTGAAACCTTGGCCCGCTCAGCTAGCATACGATAGCTATCAATACCTGCGGCCTGCATCAGCGCTCTTAAAACTTGGGGAATTTGGGTCGAAGTGGATGGCATTGTAGATCAGGCAGACTGAGGAATAGCGATGACTACGCGATTATTGAATAGCTATACCAATAGAGATTGGGAACTAGGTCTGATAAAGAACAAAAAAATACAAAATCAAAGGCATTCGGAGTGGTTTTAACCAGTATCGGGTTGAATAATGTATAGGGATCGTAGATTTTGGTTGATATGAGAATTGCTATGCATCGTTGGGCTCATCGCTTGATAGTTGGACTGAGCGCTGGCACGTTTTGTGGGGTGATGGTCATCGCGGATACGATCATGGCTCAACCTGTTCCTGCTCAGTCGTTGAGTCAGTCGTCGGTCGAGTCAGCTGACCTCTCGGTTGACAATACGCTGGTCCAAGACCCTGAAATCAAAGTTGGTATCGTACAGCGCTTTGGTGAGAACAAAACTGACAAACTAATACTAGCCCCCCTTGCCGGCGACCAGCTAACCGTCAGCTTCAAAACAGGTAGCGAACCTCAGACTATCACCACCGAGCGACTTGAGATCGAAACGGCGATGCAGCCTTTACCTACGCCCGTTCTTCAAGAGTGGGTAGTCCTTAGCACCCACCGCAGCTTCGAGAGTGCCGAGGACAGTGCTAAGCGTTGGCAGGCAGCAGGTATTAACGCTGAAATTGCCCAGCCTGGTGCTTGGCAGGTCTGGGCAAAAAGAGCAGACTACAGCTCACCGCTATTGCGTCGACTGTTGATCGAGAATCTGCACGCATCTGGCTATCCCAACGCCTTTATCGATAGCCAAGTCGTCACAGAAGTGCCCAAAGTAGCTTTTATTGCAGATGGTTTTAGATATGCTCGAGACGAGTTTTCGATTACCAGCGCCAACCGTCGAATTCAGTTAGGGAAAGATGCCGGACAGCTTCGCGATCTGTTCGCAGGCGATATGAAGCTCCAGCCTAACTCTTATGGGAACTATACGCTAGTCAACCAGGTACCTATAGAGTTGTATCTGCGGGGTGTGGTTCCTCACGAAATTGGTCCTAGCGCACCGAAAGCCTCAATCGAAGCTCAAGCAGTACTCGCACGAACCTATGCGCTGCGAAATCTTCGTCGGTTTGCCATCGATGATTATGAGATTTGCGCCGATACGCAGTGTCAGGTGTATTTTGGCTTAGCGCAAACGAGTCCTAGAAGCGATCAGGCGATCGCCGCCACCGCTGGACAAGTTTTGACCTACAACAACGAACTTGTCGATGCCCTCTATTCTTCGACTACGGGCGGCGTCACTGCTAGGTTTACTGACGTGTGGAACGGAGAAGATCGCCCTTACCTTACTCCGGTGATCGACTCCCTTCAGCCAAAGTGGAACTTAGCAGAGCGTCCTTTATCAAACGAAACAAATTTTCGCGCATTCATTTCTCTCCAAAGTGGCTTTAATGAAGAAGGTTGGGAGGCTTTTCGATGGGTCCGGGAAGCCTCTGTCGAGGTCATTGGAGAGACTTTAAGAAAGTACCTATCGGATAGACAGCATCCGCTAGCTAACTTCAATAAACTTACCAATCTTACCGTCGTCGAACGTGCGCCTTCTGGGCGAGTCCAAAGGCTGAGCGTAGAAACAGATATAGGATCCTTTGATCTAATTAAAGACGAAGCAGTGAAGGCACTTGTTCCTCTCCGGAGTTTGTTGTTTTATGTAGAGCCAATCATGGAGCTGCCTAAAGCTGAAGCGTCTTCGCAGACCTCTGGCAAGTTGGATGCCCTAGACTCATCTGTTATAGAAGAAAGCACACCTAATCCCGTAGCTGCTGAGCTTGAACAAGCTGTGAATAATCACACTGACCATAAGCAAACTGGCCGTGAGTTAGTCAGTGAAGAGCAAAATAAACAAGCACCGATTCTAGCTGGTTTTCGCTTCGTTGGTGGTGGTTTTGGCCATGGCGTCGGCATGAGTCAGACAGGTTCTTACAACCTTGGAGAGAAAGGATATTCTTATCAGCAGATTTTGCAGTTCTACTATCCTGGTACTGAGCTACAGCCTATCAATTCATCAATCACGTTCTATAACGCTGAATGATAGGTAAGAGAGAGCTGCGATTCATGGACATTCATGGATAAGAGAACTATTAGACATCCAGTTATCTTGAGAAGATTCTGTTCGTATGAAAGACTTGCAAGCAGAATGTAAGTAGATATACAGAAATCTACCAGATACTTTCCTACTCTTGGAGTTGAGTAGCAAACTCACCTGCAGGAATTATTACGATGCTATCGGCCTCTCTACAGTTATCACCTTTGGGTTTAGGCTACAGCCCCTCTCGACTACACATCAAAGAGGGACGGCTGCACAAGCATTTGCTTAAGTGGAACGGCGTAGGTTCTCCCTATAGCATGAGCTAGCATCGGGCGTTGCTGATTCAGGGTATGAACTGAATTCTAGAAGCTTTGGATATCTCCAGCAGTACAGTTCAAATTCATACTGCTATTCAGCAACGCCTAGCATCGTAGTGATGCGCCATCAACCTTTTTGAATTTACTAATTGAGCAGATTTACTAATAGAACAATAGATAGATCTTAGTTGCTGGAAATATACCTATGTATCTTCCATTTGTGGGGACGAAGGGACGTCCAGCAATGGGGTTACGGCCACTGAATATAGAAGATTGGATCGAAATCGACAAAGATTTTGTTTCTCAGCTAAGGTATAAGGCGTGGTTGCTAGCCCATCGCTATGAAGACGTGTTCGTCTCAAGTGTTGAGTCGCAAGCTGCTCAGCAAGAATGTTTGGATCTACTAACAGAACACCTAGTACAACATTTTCCTGATGTTTATCAGATAATGGGTGATAGGCAAGCGAAGGGAGAAGCGATCGCCCCTTCGACGATAACTAACATCAGAACCAAACAAACTTGGCACTTTTCAGACTTTTCGCTGGTGCCACTAGACCTAGCCGCTAGGTTAGTACAAGAAGATCTGTGTCTGATGCTACCGACAAAGGCCGGTTATCAGCTGGCGGCAGCTTCAGTTTGCTTTCCACTGCGCTGGAAACTTAAAGAGAAGCTATCTCAACCTATCAGCCAAATCCATCACCGAGTTCCTGGCTATACCAACAAGCTTGCTCGCCCTGTCAATCACGTATTCGACAGCTTGCGAAAAGAGTATCCTGGCATCCGATTCAACTGGAGCATTGTCGATTCGCCAGAATTGCACCTTACCCAGGAAAAGCACGCCACTGAGTTTGATCCATCTATTACGATCGAGAACATTGAGGAAAAGCTATGGCTACGGGTGGAGCGTCAAACGCTGCGTCGACTGCCGATCAGTAGGGGCGTCTTATTCACTATTCGAACTTATGTTTATCCGCTAACTCAAGTTATCAAAAGCCCTGAAGTTGCTAGGCAGCTAGCCGACGCGGTGCGATTACTTCATCCTGATATGCAAAAGTACAAAAATCTAATGCCTTTTCGACAAGCACTTTTGGCGTATCTAGATAGTTACGCACTCTCTCGTACTTCTGTGTAGTTAATTACGCCTTATCTTCTTCGGTTTAGGAGTTGCCTATGTCATTTGATCTGTCGAATCGAACTGTGTTGATCACAGGAGCTAGCAGCGGTATTGGCGCAGCCTGTGCCCAGCAGCTAGGCGCTTACGGGGCAAGGTTAATCTTATCTGCACGGCGAAAGGAGAAACTTCAAGCGTTAGCGGACGATCTAGAACAATCCTACGAAACCCAAACGTTGCTGCTACCTTTAGATGTGCAAAACGCAGAAGATGTGAGCGTCTCAATCGAGGGACTGCCAAAACCGTGGAAAGAAATTGATGTACTCATCAACAATGCCGGTCTAAGTCGAGGCTTAGATCCGCAGCAAAGCGGTGTGCTACAAGACTGGGAGGAAATGATCGATACTAACGTAAAGGGCTTGTTGTATATGACCCGAGCGGTCGTACCTGGAATGGTAGAGCGACAGGCAGGCCACGTGGTTAATATCGGTTCGATTGCAGCTAGGTATACTTACCCTGGTGGTAGCGTTTACTGTGCGACTAAATCAGCTGTGAAGGTACTCTCTGAAGGGCTGAAGATAGATTTGCTAGGGACACCGATTCGAGTAACAAACATCGAGCCAGGTTTAGTCGAAACAGAGTTTAGCAACGTGCGATTTAAAGGTGATACGGATAGGGCCAAAAATGTCTATCGGGGAATGAAGGCCCTAACACCTGACGATATCGCTGATTCTATTCTGTTTGCGATTTCGCGCCCGGCGCATGTGAATATAAGCGAGCTATACATTATCCCCACGGATCAATCTTCTGGGACACTGATTGATCGACGGGTTGAATCGTAGTCGGAGATACATATTGATTGTATTGGAGCCGTTACTGTTGCAAACATCAATTTTGTATAAGCTTCAGAATATACCAAGATTTTAAGAACATCCTAGTGAGTCTTTATTAGAGACTTTTTCCTAATGGTTACAGATTTTAGTGCAAAACAGACAGCAGAGTCAGAGAAAGTAAATTCGAGAGGTGACAGCTCAAAGCAAAAAAGCTCAGTGAAAGGAGAACTAGATACAGCGACGCTCGAAAAGATGGATTCAGGCTCGCTTTGGCATGCGCTTTCGCAGCACAAACCATTTGCCCAGAAGCCGCCTAAATGTATAAAAAGTGGAGCTGGCTGCTACATCACCGATAACAGGGGCGATGAATATTTCGATGCGGTCTCTGGTGCATGGTGTGTAAATATTGGCTATGGACGTCAGGAACTAGCAGATGTCGCCTATGAGCAAATGCTGAATTTGTCTTATTCATTGATGACGATGAGCCATGAGCCAGGAATTCGTCTGGCTCATAAGTTGTTAGAGCTGCTGGGCTACGAAGGAAAAGTGTTCTTTTCGACCAGTGGTTCTGAGGCGAATGAAACAGCCTTTAAAGTTGCAAGACAGTATCACGCTCAGATCGCGCCCGCTGGATCGGGGCCAAGATATAAATTTATCTCTCGCTATCGGGGGTATCATGGCAACTCTATGGGAGCGCTGAGCGCTACGGCCCAGGCAGAGCGGAAGCTAAAGTACGAGCCGCTAGTGCCAGGATTTATGCATGTGAACCCTCCTTATTACTATCGGTTTGGCGATGGTCTCTTAGAAGAAGACTATACGGTTAAACTGTTGCAAGAGCTAGAAATGACAATCCGCTATGAGGGCGAAGAGTCAATTGCGGCAGTGATTGTAGAGCCGATTATTTCTGGCGGTGGAGTGATTGTGCCACCGGATGGATATCTGCGTGGGGTTAGAGAGATTTGTGATCGCACAGGCATTCTTTTAATCTACGATGAAGTGGTGAATGGTTTTGGCCGCACGGGGCGGATGTTTGGCCATCACCACTGGGGCGTAGAGCCTGACATTATTACGTTTGCTAAGGGGCTAACAAGCGGATATATGCCGCTATCAGCAACTGTTGTCAAACAGCATATCTTTGAAGCTTTTCTAGATGAACCTCAGCCAGGACAAAAGAGCGATCGCCACTTTCGGCATATCAGCACCTATGGAGGAACACCGGTCTCTACAGCAGTGGGGCTGCGTAATATTGAAATTGTTGAGCGTGAAGGGTTAGCGGAGCGTGCAGCTGAGATAGGTCAATATTTGCTGAGCCGACTAAGTGAGCTGTTGGAACATCCAAATGTAGGAGATGTTCGTGGAAAGGGATTGTTATTAGGTATTGAGCTAGTAACTGATAAAAAGAGTAAAACACCTTTAGACGATGCCAGTATCGCTGCAGTTGTGAAGAATTGTTTGGATCAGCGGGTAATGATTGGCCGTAACACCAACACAATTCCAGGCTTTACGAATGTTCTCATTATCAGTCCGCCGCTGGTGATTACTCACGCAGAGGCCGATATGTTAGTCAATACGATTCGTCAATCCATCTTTTCACTATCTTAGATCTCAGTAACTCTAATGATCCTGTAGAGTGATCGCTACTAGCTAAAGACCTCTGCTGAGGTGGCTGTTCAAACCGATCGCCTATTCAAGGAAATCCAATTAGTAGGATAGTGACTATAATGCCTCAGCAGGTAGCAGTTTTGAACGTGTGGCGGAGGATTCATAGGTCAGAGCGCTGAACATAGGCCTAATGAGAGGTATGAGCTGTTTGATTGATTGCACTAGGCCTAAACAACACCTTTTTGCTTTACATTAACTAAGTGGTCAAACGCTGTAAGTGAGACGTCAGTATGAGCAGACTGCACGATTTGGAAATTCCGCTTACTATCTCAAACTTGCAACAACAGTATAAGCAGGGCATGCTTTCTCCACGAGATGTGGTCGAAGTGATTATCGCTGAGTTGAAGGCTCGTGGGGATGATGGCATTTGGATTTATAAGTTACCAGAAGAAAACTTACGTTCGCGCGTCCTTTCTCTGGAGAACAACACCGACAAAGCCTTTCCCCTTTGGGGTATTCCCTTCAGTATCAAAGACTGTATCGACGTTGCTGGGCTTCCTACCTCGGCAGGCTGTCCGGGCTTTGTCTACACTGCCACCCACACCAATCCCGCTGTCCAAAATCTGTTGGATGCGGGTGCTATTCTCATCGGTAAAACCAATCTCGATCAGTTCGCGACAGGCCTTGTTGGTATTCGTACTGGCTATACAGCGCCTCACAATGCTTTTTCAAAAGACTACATTCCTGGGGGTTCTAGCTCCGGCTCGGCGTTATCCGTCGCCGTTGGTTTAGTTTCCTTTTCCCTTGGCACGGATACGGGCGGTTCTGGCCGGGTACCTGCCGGGTTTAACAACATCGTCGGGCTCAAACCCACGAAGGGACTTTTGAGCACGGCCTATACGGTGGAGGCCTGTAAAACACTGGACTGTATCTCTATCTTTACGTTGACGTCTGAAGATGCTCAGACTGTTTTTGAGACGGCTCTCAGCTATGACCCTGCTCATTCCTTCTCTCGTCCGATGGATGAACCGCCGCCACGGCTGAGAGAATACAAGCCTAAGCAGCCCTTTCGGTTTGGGGTACCTCGATCATCACAGCGAGAGTTTTTTGGGAATGAGGATGTGGATAGGCTCTATGAAGGGGCGATCGCAACACTCACTAAGATGGGCGGCATCTGCCAGGAAATTGACTATGCTCCATTTCTAGAAGCGAATGATCTGTTGTTTAACGGACCTTGGGTCGCAGAGCGCTATGCTTCTGTCGGTAGCTTTGTTGAAACTATGCCAGAAGCTGTTTTCCCAACCACTCGTAAGATTCTCTCGAAGGCAAAGAAAATTACCGCCGTAGAAGCTTTTGAAGGACTGTATGCTGTAGAAGCAATAAAGCGAAAGAGTCAGCCGCTTTGGGATGAGATTGATTTCTTGGTAGTGCCGACGACGGGAACGATTTATCGAATTGATGAGGTGGAGGCAGAGCCACTAAGGCTGAATGCTAATTTAGGATACTATACGAACTTCGTGAACTTGTTGGACTTGTGTGCGTTGGCGTTGCCTCTCCCCTGGGAAAGTGCGCTACCCAACAGACGCCAATCTAACAGACTTCCGTCGGGCCTTACTTTAATTGCGCGGCCCTACAGTGAACCGTATCTAGTCGAGCTGGGCAAGGCTTTTCGTTGTGCTAGCAACCATGACCAGAATCATCACTTAGGTGCAACCTCTTTTACACTGCCTATCCAAATGTAGGTGATTTTGAAACCTGACCGTAGGGCCAATGGTAATCAGGTCTACGAAGCAGGGTCTGAATCTAATAAGTTTATGATTTTATCTTGTGTGCGATGCTCGAAGTCGCTAGCATCATGGCGTTCATGTAATTGATCTGCCAAAGTACCCCAGGTTCGGTTGACCATGCGACCGCGCTTTACAGCTGGGCGTTTGGCAATTTCTTTAGCCCAGCGCATAACCTGTGTGTAAGCGCCCACATCAAGAAACTCCGCGGCATCGTAAGCATTGCTATGAACCAAACCGCCTTACCAGGGCCAGATGGCGATATCGGCGATTGTGTAGTTGTCGCCTGCAACAAACTGATGTGTCTCTAGCTGACGATTTAGCACGTCGAGCTGACGCTTTGTCTCCATGGTAAAGCGGTCGATGCAGTATTTAATCTTGTTCGGCGCGTAGCTGTAAAAGTGACCAAAGCCACCACCTACATATGGTGCTGAACCCATCTGCCAGAATAGCCAAGATAAACACTCGGTGCGAGATGGAAGGGCTGTCGGGATGAAGTGACCAAATTTTTCTGCAAGATAGAGCAAGATAGAACCTGATTCAAACACACGAATTGGTGTAGGCGTTGAACGGTCGACGAGTGCCGGAATTTTTGAATTAGGGTTGACTTTGACGAACCCACTGCTGAACTGATCGCCGTCGCTGATTTTAATTAAGTGAGCGTCATATTCAGCTTCTGTCTCCCCCAGAGCCAACAGCTCTTCAAACAAGATAGTGACTTTTTGACCATTAGGTGTGCCCATGGAGTACAGCTGGAAAGGATGCTTCCCGATAGGCAATTTCTTATCGTGGGTTGGGCCTGCGATGGGTCGATTGATGCTGGCCCAAGTACCGCCACTTTCGGTTTTCCACTGCCACACTTTAGGAGGAGTATAGTTGTCCTGGCTGCTCATAATCAGTCTTTTGCTGTATCTACTCTGACATGCTACAGCGAATGTTGATAGGCTTTTGTCATTTTGCTTGCTGTCACCACCAGCGGGTGCTTTCAAGCTCCCACAGCTATCTTCTGAAGTGTAGCGATGCAAAAATGTGCTCTTGAAGTTATCTGGCGAAGATCTGCTAGCGCAAGACCTGCTAAAGTAACATGCCGTAGAAAAAAGAGACACTATGGAAACTCCCCTGTCTGCTGTCAAAACTTCACTTTTGACCGGGGCTACCCTTGTTGCATTTGCGGCTAATTCGCTACTGACTCGTATGGCGCTGGGCGAAGGAGCGATTGATGCTGCCAGTTTCAGCACTATTCGGCTACTGTCAGGTGCCACTATGCTACTCGCGATTACGGCGCTCACCCACCCAAAAAAACCTAGCCTAGCGAAGGGAAATTGGACAGCGGCGGTGATGTTGTTTTTGTATGCGATCGCATTCTCTTTCTCTTACCTATAGCTGGCCGCAGGCACTGGCGCACTCATCCTATTTGGCACGGTACAAATCACCATGATTTTAGTGGCGCGAAAACAGGGAAAGAAGCCTACTTCCTTTGAATGGGTAGGACTCGCCTTAGCAATGGCAGGCTTAGTTTATCTTGTCTCTCCAGGGTTGGAGGCCCCGCCAATCCTTGGAGCTGCTCTGATGGTTGTGGCTGGGATTACCTGGGGATTTTATTCGTTGCTAGGTCGAGGCTCACAGCAGCCTATTAATGGCATCTGTAATGATTTTAGGTGGCGTTGGCTTGGCTGTGATAAGTAAACGGCGTGGGTAGTTTCCATTGTTATCGTCGTGCGTAACGCTATCAATTAATATTTTTTCTAGACTCAAAGAAACTATTGATACTACGTTTCTGTTTTAGAGAGCTTTCTCGTATCTATAGCTACAGAGAATTTGAGTCAGCCTTGATTCAATAACATCACCAGCAACCAGTGAAGAGCTAATAAATTCAGAGGTTGTTGCTTTGCATGCTTCGAATCTTGTTCTAGCCCCTCCAATTGCGACATTTCAATTGCGGGTGCTTACCTTGTGAGGAACTACGCATCATGACGCTCTCTAGAAGACAATTTCACAAGCTGTTGCTTGGTGCTAGCTTGAGCGCAAGCGTGACTGCTAGCCTAGGAAGCTGTACTTCCAATACAAGTGGTGTACCTACCCCAGAGGCTGATGCCACAACCGGCGATGTTGCTGCCGAGCCTACTTCGGACCCAATTTCTCTTCGCTTGGCCCAAAACCTTTCCCCAATCTCTGGTGTCGCTATCGTCGCCAAAGAACAGGGCTTTTTTGATAAACGAGGTCTGGATGTAGAAGTCAGCAACTTTACTTCTGGAAAGCAATGTCTAGAAACCGTGATGGGCGGTGCCGCTGATATCGCAACGACTGCTGAAGCACCAACTACTGCAGCAACGATGGCACAGCAGCCTATCGCCTTCTTGGCGCGTATGGAGTATTCCGATCTTAAAACGCTCACCGATGCCAGCGCGGATGTCTCCACCCTAGCCGATCTCAAAGGAAAGCGGATTGGATTTACGGCTGGTACTGGTGGGGAAGTATACACAATGGCCTTGCTCAAGGAAGCTGGCGTAAGCCCTGACGATGTGACCCTTATGAACCTACGTCCGCAGGAGATGCTGGCAGCGCTTACTTCTGGCAGTATCGATGCCTACAACACCTGGGAGCCACACATTAGCAATGGGCAAAAAACATTGGGCGATAAAGTCACGCAGCTAGATACTGCTGGTATTTATTCAGAGACTTTCAACATTGTAACAACAACCGATTATCTTGATGACAATCCTGTTGTTGCTGAGAAGTTTATGCAGGCTTTGATTGATGCAGAAGAGTGGATGAAAGCCAACCGAGAAGATGCGATTACCGTTGTGGCTGACGCCGTTGATATGAAGCGAGAAGACCTGGCTCCCATTTGGGATGACTACATCTATGAAGTTGTACTCGACCAAAAGGTACTCGATATTTTGGATACTCATGCTGCCTGGCGGCTTGAAAGTGGAAATCACCCAGATGGCGTTACCGACATGCCAGATTTTAAGAGCATTATTTACCCAGAACCACTTAAGGCAGTCGCACCTGAGCGGGTGAAAATCACTGGACTTTAATCACTGGACTTGAAATCGTCTGATAGGGTAGAAACATGGCCGGTATTACCAAGCAACAGGCCGCTTTAAATCGTTGGGCCTTATCTCTATCGATTCCACTCTTCTTAGGAGGATGGGAGATTGTCTCTCGTTCTGGCATGGTCAATCCGGTATTGTTTCCACCACCGACGCTGGTGGCGATCGCACTTGTCGGTTGGGCCAAAGAAGGCACTATGCTAATAGATATTGCCATGAGCCTTTCAAGGGTGGTCGTTGGCTTTATGTCTGGTGCGATCGCTGGCGTTTTTGTCGGCGTCCTAACCGGGCAATATCAGTTGGTTGCAAACCTCCTCACCCCTGTCTTTCAGCTCCTGCGTCCGATTCCGCCCATTGCTTTTGTACCTATTGTCATTTTGTGGTTTGGTCTTTCGGAGCTAGGCAAATGGTTTTTGGTATTTTGGGGCGTATTTTTTACGGTGTGGATAGCAGCTCATTTGGGTGTACAGCGCGTTGATAAAAACCTCATTCGAGCTGCTCAGTGCCTGGGCACACCCGAAAAGCAAATGCTTCCACAGATATTGCTACCGGGCTCACTGCCCTATATTTTTGTCGGCCTTAGAACATCTATTAGTATCTCTTTTTATACCCTGGTGGCGGCTGAACTGGCAGGGACTTTCTCGGGTATTGCCTACCGGATTGATATCTCTCAGCAGAACTTGCAGGTTGGGAAGAGTTTGGGGGGGCTGATTATTCTCGGGTTGATTTCAGCTATTGCCGATAAGGGCTTTGATGCGGTTTCAAAAAAGCTCGTCTGGTGGACATAATGAGTTCATCGCACAGTCTTTCGTCATACAATCTTTCATCGCACAGTCTCTCAGCACAGGGTTCATCGTCGAACTGTCTACTGGGTTATATCTCGATAGAGAAGTTGTCTGTTGTGTTTGGTGAAGGTAAGCATAGCTTTCTAGCCATTGACCAGTTTTCTTTAGACGTTCCTGCAGGTGAGTTTGTGTGCTTGATCGGACCTTCTGGCTGCGGTAAATCGACTGTGCTAAATACTATTGCTGGCTTTATTACGCCGAGTCAGGGGACTGTCGCAGTTGATGGGTACGTGATCGAAGAGCCAGGAGGTGATCGCGGTATGGTTTTTCAGCAGCCTTCCCTGTTTCCCTGGAAAACAGTTTTGGGAAACGTCGCTCACGGGCCACGTATGGCAGGTAAGCCCAAAGTGAACGCCCATAAAATTGCTCAAGATCTTTTACAAATGGTGGGGCTTGCCAAGTTTGCCAAGCGCTATCCGATGATGCTTTCTGGAGGTATGCAGCAGCGAGTGGCGATCGCCCGAGCGTTAGCGAACTCTCCCAGGGTACTGCTGATGGACGAGCCCTTTGGCGCTCTAGATGCACAAACCCGATTTATGATGCAAGAGAATTTGTTGACGCTGTGGTCAGAGCTTAAAACTACGGTTGTTTTTGTGACGCATGATATTGATGAGGCAATTTTCTTGGGCGATCGCGTGGTTGTTATGAGCGCCAATCCAGGCCAAATCCTAAAAAACATTAAAATTTCACTACCGCGCCCTAGAACAAGCGATCTTCTAGTCGATCCAACGTTTTCAGCGCTGAAAAAAGACTGCTTCGACTTGATTCGCCAAGAGAGCCTACAAGCTTTTGAACAACAGCTATAGCAAAGGTCGGAGGTTTAGAGCAAACCACTTCTGTGGGGTATCTTGTCGTATGTGTGCTCGTCAAGCTAAAACGCTTGTTAAGTCCTTTTGATAAGAGCGTTCTATTTTACGGCGAAGGTTTCATAATGAAAATAAACAATAGAAAGTGTAACTGTTATGAAACCTTCAAGTGTGTTTGTCCTACAGGATTACTTTACATAGGGTTAGGTGCTTTGGTAATGTCTGCTCAGGTACTAGAAGCCAAAAAGCTAGATGCTCTTGAAGAAGTCCTTAGCATCGAAGAGTATGGTAGCGCTGACTCTCTCTCTTTGAGCTTCAGCCTGTATCGATTGAGAACCGGCTGGTAAATGTAGGACTTTCTAGCAATTCTAATCTGGCAAGAGAGATTGAAGTTATCAATAAAAAATTTGATAACTCTTTCAGCGCTCGCGGCGTAGAGATTATCGAATTTTCTTTGCCGGTTCAATAGACTAACATTCAACAGCCCTACGAATGAGGACTGCTTTTTCACTAGATCTACCATCTTCTGGGGGAGAAGGGCCAGGGATGAGGGCATTCGAATTGGCAGGCTTTGTCAAAAATGAACGCAACATTAAAAGTTCAAAAGTATTCTCTCTTGTGGTTACAATGCATTCGATATGATGCTATCCAGGCGATTTATTGAACTGGCAGACAAATTGACAGATCTACCTCATGCTACGCTCCCAAAATCACGGTTTCGATGTGAGCTGTTCTGGACTTTTGGTAAAGGATACACCAATCATACTGTCGCGATTGATTAGTGAAATTAAGTCTGTCTCGGACCAACTTTCGGTACCTTGCGGTCTAAGCGGAATAACCAAATAGCGAGTATCTGCCGTACTATCCATCACCCTTACTTCAACAGTCTTTGGAATAATTGTGCCAAACTCTTCTTCTAGCACTCCACGAGGATCGACGACAACTCTGTTACGATAGGCAGTGCTTTTATACCAGGAGGGAGGGTGGTAGCCCAAAATTGCTCTTGGATAGCAAGAGCAAAGTGTACACACCACGACGTGATGCACTTGTGGCGTATTTTCAACGACTTGAAGTCGTTTAATTTCTACCGTATCGATATTCATCTCTTGACAAGCTGCTTTGCCATCTGCTAGCAAACGCTGCTTGAAGTCAGGATCTACCCAGGCACGAGCAACTAAACGCGCTCCCAGCATAGGCGTTACTGAGTCCTGTCGCTCAATCTCGCGTCTGACTTCAGCAGCAGTGAAAAATCCTTTTTGTTCTAAAAGCTTCTGGATGGTTTGAGTCTTTTGAGCCCAGTATGCTTCATTGTCATCAATGGGGTCATGGCTGTGGTCATGTGTACCCAGATCCTCTGAGTCGCTAGGTGATGCCTGGTTATGTTCGTGAAGGTTAGTCATAACGGATAAAATGTACAGTGTCTAAAAGTAGATGCTCTAGAAAAGTGGTGTTTTACTAGGTTAGTGAAGACAACCAGGACTCGTATATCTCCGCTCTAACTTTATCTCTAAGACTTTTTTGGGAACAGCGATCGCCCCACACTTCTGTCATCTCAAACTCTACTAAATAAAGCGGAAGACGAACCACCGTTGATCTCAAATGAGCAACATCCTCTGGATTAGAAAACATGTCTTGAAAGCTGACTATTTTGCCACGTTTTCCGAGCAGATAGGCAGGTACTCTGATGTGACCTGGTTTTGGATAAGGCGCAACCTGGACTGAATCACCTGGGCTGTATCTGGGTTTTGGATATGCCTTTTTGTCGATATGGGGTGAGTAGCGGCCTATTGGAAAGTCATTGTCTAGCAAGTTACTGCCTGACCATATTTTAGTGTGATCGCTTCTAGTCTCGTCCGGCGCAATCTCATCTGGCGTCTGTTGTAGCTCCTCACGGGTAATAAAACCCATCTCACAAAACACTTTCTCAACAGCGAGTACTCGCCTTTCCCCGTACTCAGGCAAGCGACCCTTTAAAAAGTTAGGAAAGAAGACAGGGTTCTCTGCTGAGGACTGCTGAGCATCGGACAGTCCATCTACTTCTTCGGCAGCGCGACGGATAGCATCTAAGCTAGGTAAATATCCCTTCGAAATCAGTAGGTGATGTATGCAGACAATTTGCTTCTCAAAAAAGCTAACCTCCTTTTCAGAGTGTGGAATTTCTGAGCTGTCATTAACATGATGAGGGATATGACGATGGTAGGCTTTTGGCGGAACTTCTTGCATAGGCTTCTAAGATCAGCACATACGTTCAAAAAATTAGGTAACTTTCACAGGCTACTCTTTCAGCTGCATCCTAAATGAGTTCTGACTTATCTAGTACTAGCTCTTTGGCAACCATCTCTTTATCTAGCACCTCTTCATCAACGAAGACATTAATAAATTTTTGATAGGAATCTAAATCGGTCTCATCGAGATCGTCAAACCGCTTAAGAAGTGGCTGGGCGACATAAGCCGCTTGCTCAGACTCAAGGGCAGTAAATTCTGAAATAATAGGTCGAACGCTGTCAAAATCTTCGTTAGCAATTCTAGTCGCCTCGTCGATCACCTGTACCACTTTTTTGGCTACTTCAGGGCGGTCGGTCAAAAACTTAGAGGTCAGTACAGCAGCCCCAGAATAGAACGGATCTGAGATAAACATTGAGACAGGATTGGTCATGGCTCGTTTACCTTGATCTGTGGCTTCTGCAATCGACCCAATAGGCTCTAGTGAAAGGGTCGCGTCTACAGCGCCAGAAACCACGGAGGGTAGATGCAGTCCAACGGCCATTTGTTCAATCGTGACGTTATTACCGGGCTCTAGTCCGTTCTGCTTCAGAACATAGGAGAGAATGGTCTCCCACTGAATCCCGGGAATGGTACCTACTTTTTTACCCTCAAGGTCTTTAAACGAGGTAATGGTTGAATCTGGGATAACGATGAGTCCATCGTTGATTAAGCTACTTTTGATGCCGCCGCCCTGTAAGCCAAATACCTTAAACGTGCCAGGTGTTCTCGCCTCCGCAAGCACGGCGATACCAGCGGCCGTGCCAGGTGGCCCAAAATCGGCACGCTCCGAGACTAACGAATCAATAATTTGATTGGGATTTTCAAACTTCACAGACTCAACTTCGATCCCAGCTTGTTCGAACAAACCTTGCTTCAAGGCAACGTAGTAAGCTGTTGTTTGCATAATTGGAAGCCACGAGGCTACCACCTTTTCTTTCCTGACAATCAGCTCAGGGCTACTGCCACTTTCGGCCGACACATCGCTCGCAGTGTCAGGAGTGGCTGTATTTGATGGATTGCCACCACAAGCTGAAACCGCACCTGCACCAACCGTGAGCGCTCCATACTTAACAAACTTACGCCGACTCAAAGAGAACTTATCCATAGACCTATTTTCCTTTCCAATGGATGAACTTGTTTTCGGTTAATAAAAAGAACTGGTTTAATCCATAGCCCATGACACCTGTTGCAATAATTGAGGCATACATTCCAGACATGTCAAAAACCTGCTGCGCGTCAATAATGCGCTGTCCCATACCGTTTGTAGAACCCACAAACATCTCTGCCACAATAATGACAACTAGTGTCAGGGAAATAGCCGTCCGTAACCCAATGAAGGTTTGGGGTAGAGTCTCAAAAAAAATGACATCGATAAAAACGCGCCATTTCGGTACGCCCATCACCTTAGCTGCCATAATACGCGTTTTGCGAGTGTTCATCACTCCATAGGCAACATTAAAAAAGATGACGAGGGCCCCGGCAAAGGCAGCCACGGCAACTTTGGAAAAGTCACCAATGCCAAACACCACCAAGAACAGTGGAAACATGGCTGTTGCAGGCGTAGATCGAAAAAAGTCGATTAAGAACTCGAAAGATTTATACAGTCGCTCGTTGGCACCTAGCAAAATGCCAACAGGAACACCTAAGATAGCAGCAATAGCAAAGGCATAGAGAGTGCGGTAAAGCGTCAACCAAAAGTCAACTAAGAGATCGCCTCCTACGAAGCCATTCCAAAGCGCTAAAAAAGTTGCGATGGGGCTAGGTAGCAGCACCGGCTTGACTAGTTCTAAGGCTGTGATTATCCACCAGATTACAATAAAAATCAGCGTCCCTGTATTCGCCGCTAGGACGGGAGAAATCTTTGACCAATAAGGATACGCCTTTTGAAGAGGTTTCACACTAACCGGCCTCTCGACGAAACACTTCTAAGCTATGTGCTTTTGTTTTCACAAAACTTGGATCCGAGAGTGTCTGTAGTGTACGAGGACGCTTAGCTTCAAAGGTAACTCGCTCGGCCAAGCGAGTCGGGCGCTTAGTCAACAACAAAATATGATCGGCTAGGTAGACGGCTTCTTCTAAGTCGTGAGAGATCATAACGATGGTGACCCCAGTAGTGGCAAATACCGCCTGGAGCTGGTCGCGAATGGCGAGCGTTGCTTCGTAGTCTAAGGCGGAAAAGGGTTCATCTAAAAAGAGAATATTGGGCCGAGTGGCCAGTGCTCTCATAATTGAAACGAGCTGTTGCTGACCGCCTGAGAGTTCGTAAGGATACCGAGATAGATCAAATTGAACGTCAAACTGAGCGATCAGTTCTTCTACTCTTGTCTTTCGCTGCAATCGGGAAAATCCTGCGCTTAAAAGCGGATACTCGATGTTCTTGATAGCCATAAGCCAAGGAAAGAGCGCATCGCGATAGTTTTGAAACACATAGCCAATTTTAGTCTGCGATCGCGCTTTCCCTCCAAAGCGTAGCTGGCCTGAATCTATCGGCATCAGCCCAGCAATCATATTAATCAGCGTCGACTTACCGCACCCATTTGGACCAAAGATGCAGGTGATTTTTCCGCTGGCAATCTCTAGGTTAAAGTCCTTGTATAGAACCTGACCACCCAGATACTTTGTCAAGCCAGTCACTGTAATGTCTAAACCAGAAAACCCGGGCTGTGATTCTTGAAGATAAGCTAAGTGCCGGGCTGACATCACCATATTGAGGAAGCTCTAAAGCACTGCGATGACATCACCATCTCTATTTGACTCACACTTTTAGGAACTCTCAAACTTCAACTCTTTCAAACAAGCTGTCCAAAGTGAGAATAGTTAATTTTACATGGTCTCCCTTAGTAAACTGAGAGTACCTATTTTCTTAGAAACAAACAGTTAACTACAATACATTTCACTTGCCGACTAACAGAAAAACCCTAGCTATCTTGCTCCGATCACTGGAGAGTTCTCTGCGTATGTTGAAACATATCTACAGAAGTAACGATGATATGTTGAATTTTGTCAATTCGCTCCAAGCGTAATCCAAGGGTTAAGCGACTCAACTCTAGAACACTTCTAAGAAACTCATAAGCCTCCACATCTAGCGAAAGTTCAGCCTTGATCTAGTAATTTTTAATGAACGTAATTCGTGTTCGATCCGCGACAGTTCAGTGTAGGAACATGTTGAGATAATGAGCTATGCCCTGGAATTCAAGTCGGACATACCCTGTGTTGATCGAATATGGCACCTATGAAGCAACTCTCTATTCCCAAATCTCTTACCCATTCGCATCATCATGTTCATCAGCCTGGAGAAGATACTCATACCCATGGCACAATTGATCCTGCCATTGCCACCTCAGAACGGGGGCTTTGGGCCGTGAAAGTGTCACTCATTTGCCTCACCGTAACGGCGATCGCGCAGGCGGGTGTATTCTGGCTGTCGGGTAGCGTCGCGCTCTTAGCTGACCTGATTCACAATGTAGGTGATGCCATGACTGCCTTACCATTAGGCGTGGCATTCATCCTAGGACGACGTAAGCCAACCAAGCGATTTGCTTACGGCTATGGACGAGTCGAAGACCTAGCAGGCGTAGCCGTTGTGGGCGTCATTTTGCTGAGTGCCTTGATTACTGCCTATGAATCTATCAATCGCTTTTACCATCCCCAGCCCATTCACCATATAGGCGCATTGGCAATGGCTGCTCTCATCGGCTTCGTTGGCAATGAGACTGTCGCCATCTTTCGCACGCGTGTGGGTCGCGAGATTAATAGCGCAGCGTTAGTTGCTGATGGGCAGCACGCTTTAGCAGACGGTTTAGTCAGCTTAGCTGTACTAGTGAGTGCAATCGGCGTTTGGGCAGGGTATTCCTGGGCTGATCCGCTAGTTGGTTTGGTGATTACAGGTTTGTTGCTTAAGATTGTGTGGGAATCAGGACAAACTATCTTTACTCGCCTGCTCGATGGTGTTGAACCTGAGCTCGTTGACACCCTTCGCCACTTGACTGAGCATGTGACTGATATCAGATCAGTAGAAGCCATTCGAGCTAGATGGCTAGGTCATCGGCTTTACGCAGAACTTGATGTAGTTATTGCTGAGAATCTTTCTGTGAAAGAAGGACAGGCGATCGCCGAAGCGGTCAACCTTCAGCTTCAAGAACATATTCCTTATCTCGAAAACGTTATGGTACGAATAACGTGCTGAAAAACTGTTTAATCATAAGACTATTTGATTACGGGCACCTGGCTATAAATGCGCTTTTAATGTTTCCCGAATCCAGGCCGCGTGTTCCGCACGAAAGTCATTACGGCTGATCAAAACATAGTCTTCTACCTCGAACAGTTCTTTCAAGTCTGTAGACTGCAGCTGATCATAGGGATATTGGTGAGTTCGCCAAGCGGTTAATTCTGTTTTAGGTAGAAGGGCGACGTCGAGCTGCTGTGTACTGATCAAACTGGCCAGCCGCAGTGGATTACGAGCGCGGGTCACCATAGCTCTAGACTCAGGAATCTCCTCGGCAAGAGTGTGAGCGATCGCCTGTCCAAGATTATAGGCTACGGTGTCGTCTCGATTGACCACAATAAACAGGTGCAGCTTTCGATACACTTTCCACTGGGGAAAGGGGGTATGGCCCAGCGGGAATAATGCGATCGCACCCATACCCTTCAAATAATCACGACGCTTCACCGAACGGCTACCTCTGTATTACTCTGGAAATTGTTCTGAGAACCATTCTGGGAGACAGTTGACTCAGGAAAGATAGTCAACGGAATGATTGCAGACACCAGGTAATTAGGAACGTCTACGAGCTGCCCAATCCGTAAGTCTGCTGCCACGCTAGCTACCACATAGGCTTGCTCACGAGTCAGTCCATGGTTTTCTACAAGATAATCCACCATATCGATCAGCGCATTTCGTGCGGCCAATGTCAGATCTTCTGATAGGTTACTCAAAGGCTCTAGCACCTCACTGTTCAGATAGGTATGATAAGGCGGAATTTCACCCGCTTTCTTAATCGGAATCCCTGTCGTTGCATAAAACTTCTCGGGTGCCAACGCCTTTAGCTGGTCACCACCTTCAAACTGGGGAGATTTGACTTGCGCGCCCAGCCCTTCACGAATCTCGGTCGACACGGTGACTGTTGCACCCATCTCAATAGCAGTCCCCGAGACTTCTCCGTCGCCTTGGGCATAGTGTACATCCCCAGCAAATAGCCCACAGCCATCAACAAAGCAGGGAAACAGAATCGTCGTTCCTACCTGCATTTGCTTCACGTCCATATTTCCGCCATTTTCACGCGGGGGAATCGTCCGAATACAGCGATCTTTGTCAGCTCCTTCGGGGCCACAGAGATCAGCGGGCAAAGCCCCAGTCGGAAGCGGCGTTAACGAAATCCCACCCACTTCTGCGAGTTCAGCCTCGCGGGTTAGGAAGGTTGCTAACTCAGGATCGCCAGGCAGTACCCCCATTGACCCAGAGAAAGGGGCAAACGGAATCTCTACTTGAGGGATCTCTTCTGAGACCGCAACGCTGCGATCAAGGCTCCAGTTTGCAATGTATGGATCGGGAAACAAATCACGCAGAAACCCGAATCCAGGCGCAATCACCGTATAGCCATAGGGGTCGGGCTCGATGTCTTCGAGCGTCACCGCGAGCACATCCCCTCGCTTAGCGCCTTCAATATAGACTGGTCCGGTCATGGGATGCACTAACGACAAATCAGCGGCAACCACATCTTCTGGCGTGGACGCTAGGTTAAATGCTCCGTCAAAGGCATCACGGGTGCCCAATACAATCGGTTGGCCCGGCTGAGCAGTAGCCGCAGGCGGAATATCGGGATGGAAGCGGTTGAAACATGCTGGATCATCCACACAAAACTCACCCGTCCGCTCTATGACTAAGGGTTGGGGAATTTGACTACGAACAGCCGTTGCGCCCACAAACACCACCAGCAAGGCCAAAGCAAAACCAAGCCAGGGCAGCTTCCAATTCTTCGTCATCACACCTGCTCCAATCTCACCGGGAATAACACTAGTTTCTGTTTAATATCAGAGGAGAGATCGTATCTGTAGCTATCGTTGCTACAGTTTGTGACTCTGTTGAAAAAGTTATTAAAAAGAGAAACCTGCTTGCCTCTACTGAATTCATGGTTCTACCATCCGGTGCATCTTTCAACAGAACGCTCACCAGAATAGGACGAACATCTAGAAGTCTATCGCCTGCAAAAGCTTCGTAGAGACACTCACCCAGCCAAAGATTGTCTGAGTCATTTCTACCGATATACGATGAAATTCTGGGTTCAAAGAGGCACAGCAATCTTCCAAAAGTAAGCACTCGTAGCCTAAGTCGTTGGCTGTACGTAGGGTTGTGTGCACACAGCACTCAGTCGTCACGCCCGTGAGCACTAATTGCCGAATGTTTCGCTGTCGCAAGATTAAATCTAAGTCTGTCGCAACAAAAGCTCCTTTTCCTGGTTTATCCAACACAATCTCATCCGGTAACGGCTGCAACTCATCGACAAAGTCATGACTTTTTGAGCCTCTCGTCAATAGCCGACCCATCATCCCTTCGCTGCCAATCTCTGCTTTTTGTCGTTTCGAGCGATCCAGCTTGTGAGGTGGGCAATCACTTAAGTCTGGACGATGACCTTCTCTCGTATGGATAATCGTTATGGGCGTTTGTCGTAAAGCTGCTAGTAGGGCTTTCAACGGCCGAATAGGTTGTTGGGTTTCCCTCACGTCGAAGCCTTTAAGATCGGCCCAGCCGCCAGGGGTGCAAAAGTCATTTTGCATGTCAATCACCAGTAGGGCCGTATGTTCTAGGCTAAGGGCAATAGGATAGGGCCGAGCTGGAATTGTAATGTGGGAAGGAAGCATAATTTCAAAGAAAATACCCCGGCGAAACCAGGGTACTTATAGGTGCGTGATCAAAGGAAATTCTGAGAGATCTTTTTGAGTGCCTACTAGCTAGCTCTCTACTTTGAAAAAGTCCAGTAAAAACAGCGCATAGATTTTTGTGGCAGCAACCACTTTTTCGATGTCAATATACTCATTTACTGGAGTCCAACCATCTTCACCCGGGCCAAAGGTAATGGAAGGAATGCCGCTATGGGCAAATCGCAGCGTGTCGCAGTAGGCGTTTTTACGATAGAGCACCGGCTCTTTTCCGAGAATCTTTTGATAGGCGCGTGAGAGGGCCTGTACATGAGCAGCCTCTTTCGACACCTCCTTATAGGCAGGCACAAAAGTCTCTCCTTCTACTTGAGTAATGGTGACCTGCACAGTTGGATCTGCTGACTTCATATCGTCAATCACTTTTTGCATATCTGCCATGATGGAGTCGTAGGTCATTCCAGGGACTAAACCAATTACCCACACCCTGGCTTTGCAAGAGGGGGGCGTGAACTGTCCCTCTCCAACTTTGCCTGCCTGAATACTCACCGGGCAGATGCTGGGCTGCGTCGGCCCATAAATTTCAGGCGGCTCGTGGGTGAAAGGAGTGTTTCTCAGAGTTTCGATCAGCTGGGCCATGTGGAGAATCGGGTTGATGCCTTCATCGGGTCGCCAGATATGCGATCGCACGCCTGTCATCTCAATATCCACCACGCATAGCCCTGAATGAGCCAACGCAATCCCAATCCCCCACTCATCCTCATTCGTCCAAGACGTCGGCTCAGCCGTCACCTCATAGTCAGCTGTTAAACCGTACTCATTCAATAGATGCATCGAGCCAGCTTTGCCATGGCGCTCTTCATCTACCGTATAGGCGCAAATCAGCTCTCCGTTGATTTTTACCCCAGCTTTGCGCAACAGTTCAACTGCAATCAGCTGGCAAGTCATATTTCCTCGGGTATCAGAGGTGCCGCGACCGTAGAGATGGTTGCCATGCAGGGTGGCATTATAAGGATTATGACCAGACATATGCCACTCTCGCGGATCACAAGAGGGATAGGTGTCTAAGTGATCGTTGAAAATAAGTGAAGGCCCCGGCAGACCATCATTCCAACGTCCAACAACATTAGGTCGTCCCTCAATGGCAGCTACCCACTCTACATCCAATCCGTAAGCCTTCAACAGGTTTCCTACCTGCTTAGAGATATCCTCTTCGTGAGCCATTGGAGCTTCTGGATCAATTGAGTTTCCACAGCCTGGTTGTCCTGTCGGTACGAGGTCTTTAATCAGTTGAATACATTTCTCAGCCGTGATCTCTGAGAGAATCTGTTCTTCTAAAGTATTGATCTCGGCGGGATTAGAGAGGGTCTGTACCATATGGCTTACTCTGGTGAATGTATAAATAAAAGCTGCGTGAGTAGCTGTGCGAATAGAAATAGAAAGAGTGGATTAACCCTGCCAGTGAACAACGCGAGCAGAGATTATTCTGAGCAAAAAGTCAGACACCACACCAAAAAAGGCAATCATCAAAATGCCAACAAACAGCGCTTCTACGTTAAAAAAGGTGCTGGCATCTTGAATGATGTAGCCCATGCCTAAATCTCCCGCGAGCAGTTCGGCTGCGACTAAAATGCCGAAGTCTACCGAGAGGGCAACCCGCATCCCTGTGAAAATGTATGGCAGCGCGGCAGGAAAAATTACGTAGGCAAAGATGGCGAGATCGTTTGCGCCCAGAGTTCTAGCAGCGAGAATCTTCTCCTTAGGACAAGCTCGCACCCCCTCCATGGTATTGAGCATAACAATCAGAGCGCCAGCATAGAGAATAATTAAGACTTTGGAAACTTCACCAATACCAAACCAGAGAATAAACAAGGTGATAAAAGCGAGAGGAGGAATGGGCCGCAATATCTCAGTGGCTACATAAAAGGCGGCACGAATATATTTGTAATAGCCCATCAATAGACCTAGGAGTAGCCCAACGATGCTGCCAATGCCAAAGGCTGTGAATACGCGGCGCAAGCTGGCCAGCACGTGGGCGATAAGCGGAGTGCCAGCATAGCCCTTATTTGCGATCGCAAAAAACTCAGTCACAATTCCCGAAATGCTTGGTAGAAATAGCTCATCAATCCATCCCTGCCGGGTAGTCGTTTCCCACAAAATGAGAATTAGAACAGGCATGGCAATGCCTATACAAAACAACAGTCCTTTTTCTCTGAGTGCTTGAGTTTGAAGATCTCTCCCCTTAAAATCAGGCACGTCATGAGCGACCTGTTTTGACGCTTTCAACTGCATAGAGAGATCTCCTTAGCTGATGGCCTTCATCTTTAGATACAGATCCGTTCGATACTGATTAAAAGCATCGGAGACTCGGTTCATTGGGGCATAGCGAGGTTCTGGCAGCTGCACAACGGTTTCATCGTAAATACCGCCCAGGTTACGGTCTAGGATGATAATGCGATCGCTCAAAAACACCGCTTCTTCAATGCTGTGCGTTACAAATAAGATTGCTCCCGCCACCTGCTCATGCAGCCTCAATAGCTCTTCCTGCAAGCCCTCGCGGGTCTGTACATCCACCGCTGCAAACGGCTCATCCATCAGCAAGATCTCCGGTTGCACTACCATTGATCGCGCTACGGCCACCCGCTGGCGCATTCCTCCTGAGAGCTGGTAGGGGTACTTACGCTCAGCGCCTCGTAGTCCTACTAGATCAATAATCGTTTTCACCTTTTGCTGCTTTTCTAGCTTTGGCAACGGCTGAAACCGAAAGCCAAAGGCAATATTCTGTTCTACTGTCATCCAATCGAACAGTGCATTTCCTTGAAACACAACCCCTCTTTCTTCCGAGGGTCCCCTAACAGGGTTGCCACCATGCGTTACCAAACCAGCTAGCGGCTTATAAAACCCAGCAATCAGGTTTAATATAGTGGACTTTCCACAGCCTGATGGTCCTAATAGGCTCAAGAACTCCCCCCGCTGTATACTCAGGGTAAGATCTTGTAATACCAACCGCTTTCGGCTGTAGCCGAACGTCACCCGGTCTAAGCCAATAATCTCTTCTAGAGACATAGCTTGCTCGGTTGACTCAGTTTGTTGAATATCTGTCAAAGACCTAGAGATCGATCGAGTCATATCACTTTGTCTCAAGATATTCAGCGATGTAGGAAGAGTTGATTAGGGGAGATAGATCTTCTGGTACACTATCCAACCGACCTTGCTCGACAAGGAAAGTCGCGTATTCTTCGTAGGCCTTATAGAGATCTGTTGACTCGGGTTCGCCGGGCTGCCCAAGCCACTGATCCGAGAGCTGATCTTCTATAGGAATTACCGTTGAACCCTGTCGATCGACCATTGCTCCAAATTCTTCTGGCGTCAGGTTTAGCCGCTTAGCTTCCCACTGCTGTCCAGCCTTGGTGTCAGCAAGATAGTCTTTTTGGGCCAAGTCCCAGGCTTCCATAAACTTCTGCATCACCTCCGGATTTTCTTCCGCAAATTCCTTCCGCACTCCCCATAGTGCCACCGCATAAGCGCCAACTGACTTAGCCGTAGCGATATCTGTACCACCTAGCTCATTGAGCTTTCCAGCAGCGGGTTCCCAAGTCCAAGCGGCGTCAATTTGCTTAGCCGAGAAGGCCGCCGCCATTTCTGACGGCTTTAAGTTCACAAGCGTAACATCATCTTGAGAAATACCTGCTTGATCGAGCGCTGCCAAGAGAGAATGGTGCCCGGAGGTACCAATGGTAACCCCTATAGTTTTACCGCTGAGTGCCTTCATATCAGGGATTGACTCGCTAGCAATCAAGCGCTCTGCGGTTAGGGGAGCGTGATCTAACAGAACAACTTCAAGATCCACACCTGTAGCGAATGCCGTCAATGAAGGAAAAGGAAAGAACCAAGTAATATCTACCTCTCCCGCAGCAAGCGCGGGGACCATCGCGCCACCCGAGGAATAAGGGCTCATCTCGACATCCAGACCAACCTCTTCAAAGTAGCCTTCTTCGGCAGCGACCATCGTAATATTGTTGATGTCTCCGGTTTGAAAGCCCACTTTGACCTTTGGCATATCGCTGGAAGGCGCTGCGGCAACTTCACCATCGGAAGCAGCTTCTGTCTCAGTAGCCGTGTCCATATTTTGTGAGCAGCCGATTGTTAATACTAATGAACAAACAGCCAATCCAGTAGTCGCTGAGAGAAACCTACGTCGATTGAGAAAACGCCTGATCTGTTGCATGTTCTACTCCTATGCACGGTGATAATTCTTTACGGCATGATTTGGCAGTTAACTAAACCAAGAAAATCTTGAAGGCACTAGCCGTTGGCGAAAAAACATATCCTACGACCCTGATTCTTTTTCTTACTTCGACTATTCTGACGAGGAGGCAGATTCTTTTTGTGCTAAAAAGTACAAATATCGGCTCCAATAGCGTTCTATCCAAAACAAAACGTGATGGATCGATAAATTTTTTTTGGTCAGTACACTGACTCTCTTGGTCGACTGACTCTTCTAGTCGTATATAACCTAATCTCTATCGTCGAAAAGTCCTTCACTTCGAAATCGACAAAATTAATAGGTCAGGCCATCGATGATGACTCAACTTGAGCAGCGAGTATTACTCAAAATCAGCGCCTTTAAAGACATGCTAAACTCTAGCGAGATAAGGACCCCACACAGTCCAACAGTCGCTAAGACTGCAACCCTAGAACGAAGAGTCGAATGCCGACAAGGATCAAAATAACTAGAACAACTCTTCTAAATACCAGCGGGTTAAAGAACCTGGACAGGATTATTCCGGAGAATAATCCTATGATCATGCTAGGTATGGCAATCATATACTGTTGAAACACTGTCTCAGTCAAGCGGTTTTGAACAATATGCCCAAGTACGACGAAGACAGCATTTCCCCAAAAAAAGACACTAAGATTGCTCTTGAATTTTTCTTGTCCCCATCGCTGACTGTTGCCGTAAAGGATAATAGGTGGTCCAGGTATGTTGTAGCTGCTACCTAACGCTCCACACAAGAATCCTGTGCCATACATCCATCGCTGCGACTGTAGTATAGGCATTGCCGGGTCAAACAAAGCATAGATGGCATAGACCACAATCATTAGCCCTAGCGCCAAGAGCATCCAATTACCTGGAATGAAACGCAGCATCACGAAGCCGAGGGGAATTCCGAGGATAGATCCTATCCACAGCTTAGCGACTAACCCCCAATCGAAAGAGCGTCGGTAATAAAAACACAGCAGCGTATCGATAGTCAGTCCTAGAATAGCGACTAACGGAGCTGCAACATAGATACTAGTTAGTCCAGATAGCACAGGCATAATGATCAGCGCTGCGCCAAAGCCAGAAACCCCTCGGATGAAGGAAGCGACACCCACTGTCAGAATAATAATAGCTTCAGTGGTCATAGTGATTCCGACTGGGTAAGATCAAGGCTCAGTTTTTACTGTCAGAATCTGCGGTGGAGTGGAATCGGCTGGGTAGATCAAGTCGACATCGAGCGTGCGTGTGGCCATCGGCGGTAGGGTAAGCGTAGCTAAGGGAATACCTTGCTGGCCACGTTTCATCACAAGATGGATGTTACGAATGACTGGGAGCCCGCGATCATTCTGATAGCGAACCTGTACAGGGCCCCTGAAAAAGGTCTGGACGGGTAAAGGCTCAAAAAAACGTAGTCCGTCTTCACTGAGCATATCTTCTTTGATTGGGGTCTCAAGCGCAACCGTGACCGTTTGAGTTTGATCTGTTGGATTTTGTAGGGGAAGCGTAAGGTTGTAGCGTACGCCATAGTTCCCGTGACTTTGATAAGCAGTATCAGGGTAGCGCACCAGCATTTCGGCACTTTGATTTTGGGTAGTACCCATTGTCCCAGCGTACAGTAGGCTAATGCCATATGAAAAGGCTTCACCGGCTGAAGGAATAGTGAGCTGATTTGTCGTGGGATCATCTGTGAGTGTTGCCTTCCATTCTGAGCCTTGGGAGACGCCTGCTACGCGGCCATAGATCAAGCGATCGCCTTCCGCTAAAGGTAAGGGAGCAGGAGCAAGATCCCGGGGTCCGGCGAGTCCACTCTCTTTCAACAAAGCTTCCCAGGACGTTAGTGTTGGTGCACTTTCAACTACACTGCCATCCGCACTTTCTTCTACAACGGCAAATTGAGCCATACTCGCTACATAAACGGGTCCATCACTCTCTAGACGAGCTAGCGTTGAACGGCCATTGATCGGTAGCTCTAGCTCTCGAATCGGAATTGGCTGATTCAAAAGCATCCGACTTTCACCCGGCGGAATGGTCATCACATTTGGAAAAACATCTTGCAGGCGCTCTTGAAGCATATCTGCGGCTACTCGGCTACCTGGGCCAGCATAGACTGGATTTAGAGGACTAAAAGGTACAAAATCCGGTAGCTGAACGAAAGGCGCGTCCGGCTGACTGAGGTAGCTCGCTCCTGAGTTTACTCGCACAGTTATAGGCACCGTCCCAGGATTATTTACGAGTATGCCAACGTATAAGCTATCTAGAAGTTCAGGATTTTCTTCGTCGTAATCTAGCGCCTTATAAACGTGGTGGGCGAAGACATCGAACCGTCCACTGAACGGAAAGTTCAAGTGAGCTTCTGGCACAGCCATACCTGTTGATGGAAAGGTAGATAGTAGAATGCCTGGTTCTTCGACTAGCTCAGGGCTGTTGCTATTAAAAACAGAGACGTTATCTAGAGCGCCGGGTAACGGTCTGACGGACTGCTCGACCACAAGTTCCTCTGGCGTTGGTGTTTGTGTAATCAGGGTGGGGGTAGGACTACCAACTTGAGGGCTAGTCGCTAAATGGGGTTGAGAAGGCGCAGTCTGGGCGACCGTAAGCGCTGTAAGCCAGGCAAACATAGATAATATCCGTTATTTCCGTTATTGTCCGTTGAGGAATATTCTGACTGAAAAGGGGATGCGATCACCACTTTCGCAACACCACTTTGTAGAGAGGAATAGTCGTCTGCAGGCTCAATATCTACTAGGCGGCACAGGAGCTGCACCACCTAACAACAGTGATGGTGATTAGTCGCAGATAGTAAACCGTATATTATCAAGGTATTTGAATACATGTTGCTAGATGGTCCTACTTAGGAATCTGATAACAGCATCAGTGTATGCATCGGGTGCAACTAGATGAACGTTGTGTCCACACTGTGCAAAAACTGATAGCGTCACTTGTCGTCGATTTTGCTGGCAGGTTTTAAGTATCTCTTTGCCGATAGCGACAAATTTTAGGTCGAGTTCTCCTACTACGAATAGCAAAGGACTCTCTAACGAGGCTAATTTTTCCCACAAAGGAGATTGGCGTCCTACGCTTAATCCACACAGCGCCCTAGCCGCCTCTTCTGGTCGATTAGACAGACGCCGCTGGAGCATAGCAGTATAGAGATCAGGGTGCTGTTTTAGATCGGTGAATAGCGAATTGTTGTACCACTGGTCTAGAAAGTTTGACAGAGATGTTTTAAGTAGGCGCTGTGCAACAAGGTCATCCTGTTGCTGTCTACGCATCCTTTCCGCAGCAGTTTTGAGGCCGGGGGAGGTAGATTCTAGAACGACTTTTTCAACATGATCTGAGAACTCGCAGGCAAAATAAAGCGCTAATCTTCCTCCCATAGAATATCCAAGTAGATGCGTCTTAGGCACGTCGAGATGATCTAGTAGATCTAGCAAGGCTTGGGCAATGTGGGGAAAGGTGTAGTGGCCTGGTTCAGTGTATGTATCACCGTGGCCGGGAAGATCAGGTGTGATGCAGTAGAAGTGAGCTGAGAGAGAAGGCAGAATTTGTGAGAAGTCGAGGCAGTTGCCTAAAAACCCATGAAGAAGTAGAAGAGGCGGGTTCTTTGGCTTACCGGCAGTAGAGTAATAGAGCATGTGAAAGGAAACATCGAACAGCGCCTACTAAAGAATGTTTCTGTTGAAACGTCTTATTCTCTAGTGTATCTAGGTTTCGTTTCAATCCATAAGAGGGCCTTGAGATCTTTTCAACCTCAAAAGCACAGCCGTACTTTCAATCTCATTCGCTAAGCTGGGTAATTGGTTAGCGGGCCATGCGATCGCGTTCAAGGTCGTAAATTGCTTTCTCAATGCACCACTGCTGATCTTTCTCTGGATGTCTCATAGCAACATATTCAATCATCCGCTGAGTTGTTTCTACATTTCGAGTGAGCCCGTTGAGACGATTAAACCCAGGCAATCGTTTCATGTCTTTAGCTGCACGACTTAACCATGGTGACTTAGGTTTGATGCTACGTCGTGGTCTATAATTCCTATCTTTTCTATTAGCATCTATACGCCGTTCCTTCCGCTTCTTTATCTGCTTAACGGATTCTGAATACCACCAAAGCAATGCAGAAATAGTTCCTATGCAGAATGCTAATACGCCAATCATGAAAATGCGCTCCATCACATGTCATCATTCTGGCTATTTTGAGGCTCTTCTAGATTCGTGTATTCGCTGGCTTTTGTATAAAGCCTCACTGTGGTTTTGTAGACTCTCAGCAAAATCTCTAATACCAGAGAACGAAGGCTACAAAGAGACCCAACGCCTGTTGTACGTTTCACTTAGACTATGCAACAAGAATCTTAGTTATCAAGAGGGAGTCGGATTCGTTTCAGCGTTATGCTACTGTGCAGCTAGCGAAAAGACCTAACTTCAATTTTTGCGAAGATTGAAGTTAGTACGAGCAAGCTGTATCTATCACCAACTATACCTTTGAGAATACTTCTGGGAAGAGAGCCATTCTACACCTTATTGCTTGTGCAGCGGGAACTGAACTGTGCTGTCTTATCAGCTCCACAACTGCAGATCAATTTGTACTGAATGCTTAGAATCTAATCCTGTATTCCAGTTCAAAGTCAGTATCTTCTACGTCCAGGTTAGACGCGCCTCTGATTCGTAAGCTATCTGTAAATTCGTACTGTACACCTAGCTGCGGCGCATTACTGCTATTCAAAACTTGTAAGAAATCAATGTTAAATCGTTCGCCAATAGCTGCTGTCGCTTCTACGCCAATGCCAATGTCGGCAGTGCTATCTTCTCCGGTATCAGTAGTGGGAAAGACTCTAAAAGACTGTAGACCAACTGCGTCTGCGACACGATCACCAAAGGTAGATAGACGACCCGCACCAACGAACTCTGCGACCTGGAGGTATGACGCAGAGGTTAAGCCAGTAAACAAGTCACTGCCCAAGAGCGCTAGCAGCTCACCCTCCCTACGGGAAGGATCGCTAGTAAGAACAAGATTTTCATCAATTTCGCTAGCAGGTCCTGTAGCTTCGGCTCTGACACTAATGTATTGAACGTTACCTGTAGTTTCAATCGGGGTCTCATTGATATCCGCACTGAGAAAGCCACCTGCAACCACAGGCGTATTGGTGATATCGGTCTCTTGAACCCTCGCTAGCATAACGACATCTAGAAACGGATCAAGGCCACCTTCAGGTGTAAATGTTGCTGTATTCGCCGCGTTCCTGTCTAAGCGAAACTGGGTCGAGAAGAGATTGATCCAGCCGGTTCTTAGCTCAACTACCCCATCTGGCTGTAGGTTGTTGAGAGTGCCGTTTACGGTGAGTCCACCGGTAGCAGTGATGTTATAGAAAGGCTGACCGATGATTGATAGGCGATCGCCAAACGCCAAGGTAAAGTCTTGGATAACAATATTGTCTGAAATTCCTGGCGGCACTTCATCCGGTTGTACTTCAAGTGGATCAATCCCTAAATACTCAGCTCGATATGGATTGATTTCCTCTAGTTCTTCTTCAGTAGGCAGACTAGAGCCACTTGCTTCTCTCAGTAGCTGATTAGCTTGGACTTCTCCGTTGTCAACTTCTAAAGCGCCACTGATAGTCGGTTCTAAAACAGCATCCGAAATCAAAATCTGTCCTTGAAGATCAGCTTGCAAAATGTCCTTATAGTCAATAGGGAGATCTTCTAAGGAAATTACTATGCCGTTAGTATCTGGTTGATTTGACTGTTCTATCTGTTTTAGCTGTGTGGCCAATTGGGGACCTATTTGGGCGATCTGCCGAGTAACTTGAGGAGTTCTTGCTGAAGCAGATATCTGAGAAGAAAGAATTGATTCGCCTGATAGCAGCAGCGGTAGCGCTCCGTCTGCAACTATGCGACCATTATTTAACTGGGCTTGGAACTGTTGAATGTCGACTCGTTCAAGATTAAATAGAACATCCCCATTGATGCTGGTAATCGGATCGCCTACCAACTCACTAACAACAACGCCGTTTCTGATAGTTGCCTCTCCGGCTACAAGCGGTTGAGCCACGCTACCCCCAACCTGTACAACAATCTCACCTTCCCCTCCTTCCCAACGGACCTGATCATCTGTTAGGGCATTCAGCAGAGCAAAATTCTCGCTGGGAACAACCGCCTTTAGATCTATTTGCTCAGTAGAGGGAGCCACATCCATAAAAGAGAAAGCGTACGGCACCCTGCCTTCTATGGTGACAGGATTGCTACCGAAACCGTCAAAAAGCTGACTGAGCTGAGCGATCGCCCCATCTTCTATCTGAGCTTCCGTTTGGTCCTCCACCTGGCCTTTCACAGGCAAAACCGCAACCTCACTCTCTAGGTTCAGAACTGCATTGCGATAGTCGAGATTCGCCCCTATTCGGTCAATCGCGTAGCCGTTTACTTGCGCTTCTGTAACGGTTATTTGGCTAACTACAGCAGGATTTGAAAGACTACCACCAAAGGTGGTCACTGTATCTAGCGTGCCTACCACCTCGGCAGGCAAGGGATAAACGATCTCTACTAGCTCTACTGGAACATTCTGGGCAACTAGCTGCCCATCAAGCTGTTCTAGATTACCATTAGCAGTTAGATCAACTTGAGTTTCGGCTGAGTCAACATTGGCAATAATATCAACGCTACCTTGTTGAATATCCCCGGCAATTGAGAAGCTGTTGTCTTGTGTATATTGGCCCCATTCCCAATCGCTGCCTTGAATATCAAAGTCGGCGAAGAGATTAGAGGGTTCAGATGTTCTACCAGCGACCTCGATAGAACCCGTAAATTCTCCAGTCAGTTCATCTATATCAGCGAGTACCAAGTCACCTGGTTCACTTTCTTCAGGAGGATTTTCTTCTAAGAAAGCAACAAAACTTTCTAGCTTCTCCAACAAACTGGCATCAGGCAATCCTACAGAGACTGTGGTGAGATCAGCGGCCGATCCCAGTGGTCCAGAAGGATCAGGCAAACCAAAAGCGCTAAAGTCAACTGCTTCAATAATTGGAACGAGATCTTCAATTCGTCCTTTAGCGACTGTTAGCGCACCTTCATACTCAATATCATCTCGACTAGAGTTTGGGAGATTAGCGCTACCAGCGAGTAGGTATTGACTCTCATCAAAGAGAAGTTCTCCTCGCTCTATCGTGACGGTGTCGTTAGCGTAGGCAAAACTAGCGGTAAGTTGATCAGCATCAACAGGACGAAGTGAAGGATCGGCGATCGCCAGCTCGCCTGACACAATGGGATTGTTTAAGTCACTCAAGTTGGCTTCCACCCTAGCATCCAAGCGGCCAGCTATCGTTCCAAAGCCATACTGTACGGCTGGTTGGATATCCAATAGTTCTAAAGGTAGCTGGAGCAAGCTAGCTTGGAACTGACTATTTTCTCCAGACCCTTGTGCAATAAACCCTGAATTTCGTACTTCAAAAGAGATTGGCCGATCGAGCAGGTCTGCTTCAGGGGAGCCCCCCACCGCTAGCTGAAGACGATCTTCTGTTCCTTGTAGATTGACTCGGCCTCCTTCTGAAAGAGAGAACGCAACTGGCCCACTAAGTGGCTCAAACAGTAGATCGTTAAGCGCAAAATTGTTTAACCTAGCGTCGCCAACAATTTGCGGATCAGGCAGCGTTCCTAGCACTTGACCTTCAAAGCTAGCACGTCCATCCACCTGGGCATAGTCGCTGACAGTTTGAGGAGCAAAGCTGTTGAACGGACGAAGGTTAACTGACTCAAGCGCTACAGATAGATTGAGATCTCCAATGGGATTAGGCTGGTCGAGATCGATGCCAATGGTACCGTCTGCGTAAACTCCAGGCGCAGTAAAGTAATCGATAGCAAGGCTGTTTCCTTGAAGTGCAAAAGCCGTAGTCCAGTCGCCCTGCGCTAGTAGAGGCTCGCTAGTGTCAGTGAGTTGAAGCTGAGCATTAGTGATCGCGGCTTCTCCAACGACTTCAATACTGCCAACATCAAGCGCATCTAAGTTTCCAGAAGCTGAAACATTCGCATTTAATAGCCCTTGAGCTTGAGTGGTGAATTGTTGAATCGGAATACGCTGCGTAGCTACATCGGCCTGGAAATTGCGGCTGTCTAGGTCTAAAAGAGCAGTGGCGCTCAGTGTACCTTCAGCCACTCGCAGTTGAGTGTTGTCCAGCTGCAAAATGTTGTTTGCAAAAGCAACTTCCCCAGTCCCTGGAAAGTCGGACTCAGAAAGCTGAAACTCAGCGAATGCAGTGGGCGATCGCAGCTCTCCGCCTGCCTTGATATCGGCGCTCAAGTTGCCAATGACAAGATCTTCTGGTGTAGTAAAGCCGTAGGTTTGAGCAAGGGCGTCTGTCGCAATGTTCGTTGCTTGAGCATCTAGCTCAAAGAGAAGACTGTCCAAATCTAGAACCGCAGCAGCGTTCAGTGTCCCGCCACTCACCTGCACTAGCGTGTTGTCTAGCACTAGCGTATTGTCTACTAGCGCAACTTCTCCGGTAGCTGGAAAGTCAGAGTCTGAAAGCTGAAATTGAGCGGTTGCTATAGGCGAGTCTAAATTACCGGCGGCCTGAATATCAGCGCTCACAGAGCCAATAGTCAGATCTTCTGGAACCGTGACATCGTAAATCTGGGCGAGTGTGTCTGCGGGCAAATTGTCTGCTTCGGCCTCTAAGGCAAAGCTCAGATTGTCTAGATCGGATAGATCAAGCTGTCCGCTAGCAACCACAAGTCCACCCACCTGGGGCAGCAGCCGAAGTTCATTAAGGTCAAATTGCGATCGCGTTACCTCAAAGTTAGCCGTTGCCGCCTGTAGATCTAGCCGGTCTACTTGCAAAGGCGCTAAGCTGGCTAGCTGACCTTGTGCCTGCGGCTCGTCTATCTCTCCAGTTACCTGCACATCAAGTTCAAACGTACCGTTTGCAGCTACCGGTAAATCAAAATTACCCAGCCTCTGCACATTGTCTAGGGTAACCGCCGGAATTTGCGCTCGGAGGTCATAGCCTTCTTCCCAATCGACATCACCCGTTGCGATCGCACTCACGCCATCTAGCTCTAGGCTCGTATCTTCTACGGTGACGCTTTGCCCTTTGAAGACAAGCTGGCTACGAATGTCTTCAACAGGCGCCGACAGTTGACTGGCTAGAAACTCTCCGTTTTGCAAAGAAGCAACGCCTTTGATGTCAGTCACGGATTCGTCAAGACCACCGTCTACCAGAGCGGTCAACAACGTCAGATTGCCGTCTAGCTCACCTGAGACTAGCCCAAGTGAATCAGGCAAAAAGATATTGACGCCCGTCACCGGAACATCGTCAGCTCGCACTGCGGCTTTAACCGTTTGAGTATTGAGATTACCGTTGCCGTTGAGCGCAAAATCGCCAGAGTCGAGCTCTCCGGCGGCATCAAAAGTGAATTCTTTGGCACCTTCTCCGAAAAATTCAACTAGCACATCGGTATCGCGCACCTGGACAATCTCACGTGGCACGATCGCTGGCAGATCTGGATCGATGAAAGGAACAGCCGTGACGCTAGCGTCCTCAATCTTAATCGATTGAATCTCTGATTTGATTCTCGATTCTGCCTCCTCGGATTCTGGCAGCTCAAAATCAGTCCAGGTGCCGTCTTCTGATTGAACTAAAGAGATATCAGGCCGCACTAACACGATCTCTGATTTGGCGATTTGCTGTAGGATTAGCGATCGCAGTCCGATTTTGACCTCAATTTCGTCTACCGTAATCGAAGATAGGTCCGTTTCTGTGGGCGGAATCACAGACTTTCCTAGCCGCACTCCCCAAAAAGTCAGTCCTGTGACGTCTCCTAGTTCAGTTGGACGGTTAATTGCCTCATCGACAGATGCCGTTACGCGAGGTAGAAGCAACGCAGTCACAATCCGATTGCCCCAAACTGCAATGACCACTGCACCTGCTACGGCAACGACTCCCATCCCCCCTGCAATCGTCAGGAGCGTTTTTCGAAAGCGATGAGAAGAATGAGGACGTGGGGCCTGCTCTTGGGGCGCAGAGTCGGGCGTATCAGACATAGGAAGGGCAGCTCAAGAAGACACTATCAAGGCATGGGGCAAGGCATAGGGACAAACCAGTGCGTAATCCGATAATGACGTACACCACTACGTAGACTTTTCTAAAAGGCGTATGTCTCTTGCATAGTATCAGCAAGCAACGTACGTTCAACAAATAATTCTGATATAGGAAAACGCTTGCAGTACGAATTTAAAGTGCTAACTGCAGATATCGCTCATCTTTGCTCAGTTTGTAACTCCGAGTACCTTTGAAAACCAAGGAGCGAGGTACAGTCTTTAAGCTGCATATCCTTAAAGACGCTCTGACTGTTGGGAGACAGCAGGTTTCGCAGTAGAGAGTAGAAAAATACCTACAAAGATAAGAACTGCACCAAATATGCTGAGCAGCGGTATTGTTTCTTGCAATAGGATAAATGCAATTGCTGCAGCAGAGACAGGCGTAACCAAATTTAGTGCTGTTGTCAATATGGGAGAAAGGTACTTAGCAGCATAGCTGTAGCAGAAAGTCGGAACAGCGGTCGCTATAATACCTAATCCTAATGATATGGCGGCAACCCGACTGTCCGAGACGACCTCTAGAAGAAACAGATGCGAGCTAGCTACCGTAATCGGTGCAATTATCATAGACCCAATCGCGAACGTCGCGCAAGATACTGCAACTGGGTCTATGCTTTTGTTTAAGCTAGAATAGTGTTTGAACAAAGCTGCATACCCAAGCGATACGCAGGCTGCTAGTAAAGCAAAGAAGAGTCCTGTTAGGTAAATTGATTGTTCTTCTCCAAGGCCTGTCACTTTCGGATAGATAAACAATAGTAATCCGATAAATGAGATAGAGACGCCGACTATTTCCGTGCGTACTATTCCTTTGCCTAAGACCGCTTTGATGATGAGACCCAGGATGGGCGAGAGTCCCACGACAAGGGTTACATCACCGACAGGCGCTAGTTGAAAGGCTCGTACTGCGAACAAGTAGTAGAACACCATCAGACTAGATAGCAATAATCCGGTCGGCCTGCGAATGAGCTGTATAGCAGTTGACAACAACGAGGGATAAAAGACAAAAACTACAAGAGTGGATACGAACGCGCTTAGCACGCGAATAGAAAGGACTTCAAGCGTTGTGAAACCGGGCAGCAGCTTGATGAATGTACCTGTTAGGCCCCAAGTTAGCGCCGCTACACATCCCAAAACGAACGCGGATGTTCGGAAAGAGGTCATAATCTGTCACCGCGACTAAGCACTGATATAGGTAAGAAGTTCTCCTATTATGTAAGCAGCGACCAACTTTTCTACACAAGTAAAGTTCCACTCGTTTTGAAAGTTTTATGCAGCACATCTGTAGGTCGCAAAATTTAGACCTTTCTAGCCCCCTCTAAACATAAGTCTCTTTAAATGTCCCAAAGAAGGATTCTCAAAAGCTCTAATGAGCTAAGCGTCGTTACTTGACAATCAACTTACTGGCGATTGTCTCAAACTGATTCGCGATTAAGGTCAGATGCCCCTCTGCCGGATAGGTTGTGAGTTGGGCTGTCGGCAAGCTCGCAGCGACTTGTTTTGCCACTGCAATCGGAATCGTAATATCTTGTTCGCCGTGTAAGAACGTCAATGGCATCTGAATCTTATCTACATTGAAATCCCACTCTTTTAAGTAGAGCTGAGTATCCCAAGCGACACCTTTCAATCCCTGACACATCGACTCAGCCGACATCTGACGCACCGTTTCTACGCGATTTTGTGATTCTACAAAGTCATAGTCCACTGGAGAAACCCGCTTTTTCATCTTCGCCAAGCGGCGTTCTGCAGAATCATTCAGAGACTGTAATTCCAGTTTAAGTGTTAACAGGTTGATCAAAGGAAATCTTTGCGCCAGCCTCCAAGCTAAGCGCTGAGCTATTGGAAAATGCTTGATTGCGTCCGCTTGCCATGCACCTGAAGCCATGACGACAGTATGAAGCCGATTAGGAATCTTGGCGGCACAGGCTACGCCATACCCACCACCGCCAGAAACACCTAGTGTAGAGAATTTGTTCCAACCTAAGGCACCTGCGAGGAATTCTACGTCTTTCACATAGTCAGAGAAGCTTCGATTAGGTTGTGGGTCAGATCTTCCTATGCCTGGGCGATCAGGCGCAATGAGATATAAGCCGGATCGCTTTATGGTTTCGTCTCCCCACAATAAGGGTTCTAACCGACAGGACAGCCCTCCATGGAAGTACAAAACTGGATGTCCACTAGGCTTTCCAAACTCCGCGTAAGCTAACTGTCGCTTGTCGGGGAGGGTAAGCAATTTCGTAGTTTCCATGAAAGCTGTGTTCAACCGACTGCAAGACACAACCTATTATGACCTATTTACTTAAGCGCGAATAACCTCTCAGGCGGCCAAGTCATCTCGAATCTTCGTTGCCTCAGATGGACTTTGATAGTTGCATCGGGCACAACTAGACCACGACTGTACAAGCGTCAAGGTGTTGCCGTCTGGGTCTTTGAACGATGCAATAGTGCCGCCCCACGGCTGCTTCTCAGGTGGGTCGAGGAACTCTACTTCTGAGCGAGTCAGTTTGTTATGACTCTCAGAAATATTTTCAACTGTAAAGGACAACCTTGTAAAACTACCCACTAACAACTCGCCAGTCGTGTCGTCTGACACTTCTGAATTTTCAACAACGATGGAAACATCCGCTGAACGCAACACCAGAAAACCTTCTTGTGCGCTGTCTACTTCTAGACTTAATCCGAGTGCATCTTGATAGAAATGCTTAGCACGAGCAATATCTAAAACGAAGACCTGATAGTGTCTAGCTGCATACTCATGGGTGACTCACCTCCACCTACAGTAGCCATTACTATATCGCCAATTCTAGCTTTTAGTACAGACGTTCTGTCAAGGCTGAACGCCGCAGACTGCTGTAAGCGACTAGACATTATCTAAACAATAAGTAGTGGCACAACCTGACAATAGTAGAACGTAATATTCACAGCCAAACAATATTTAACCAAGAAAATCAAACTACTTGCTAACAGTCGTGCGATCAGGTAGCTCAGGAGCGTTATCAACAGCAACGTTCTCTTCAGCAATCTCTTCTAGATTCAGCTTCTCGTTAAGCACTTCCCCTAAAGAGTCTGCCTGAACTTCATCGTTCGCCTCCATAGAGGCCTTGCTTTGGGCAGCTCTACGCTGGGCCCGCATCGCTTCAAGTTCATCTGGAGCTGACACCTGCGTAGATTCATCTGATATCAACGGTGCAGCTTTGGCAGCAGGTTGCATTAGACCTATCAGCATAATCAAACCGATAGAAAGAAAAGTAAGGTGTTTTGCACAGACACGTAGTGAAACCAATACACGTTTAATCATGGAACTATCTTCTCTTAATTACTGAGAATGGTTGAATGGAAATGGTTGAATGAAAGTGAAAAGTGTTTAGTCGGGCGATCGCTCCAAAACTGTAGGCGTATTTGTATGTGTATTAAGGATAGTAAGGAGCTAAACAAATCAAGGCAACATTAGTAGCGAATTACTCTTGAGCTTGCGGGCTCCCTATGACCTAAACTCTATCACCTAAGTCCTCTATCGCGAGTAAGCAACCAGCATGCAAAAAGCGTTCTCTTCTAAAGCTTTCAATATCATAAGGTAGCGATAGAGAACATCGTCTCTTCCAAGAGATAGAGTCAGAGTAGTAAAACAAGACACAAATTCTACCCCTATGCGTCATCAAAAGCACTGTAACCAACCGTGTGCATAAAAGCTTTAGTTCGTTCACATACAAACGTAATTCTTGAAAGGAGCGATCCTATATCGATCAAACTATTGATTAAACTTTCAACGCCGTAATACCCGTGTACGGTAAAACGATGCTTCGAAACGGCACATAGTGATGGGTAGGAGTCTTTACAAAATTTAAGATATTCCCCTAGGCGTATTGAATTTAATCTTTGTTATGCCGATGATTGATATGCCCCCACTTTTTCCTCTACTCCACTATCGTGGACGAAAAATATGTCTGCACCCAATGGCGTGATGATGCAATATTTCCACTGGTACAACGAACCAGATGGAACACTGTGGGATGAGCTAGCCGATAAAGCCGAAGCATTAGCGGCAGCAGGTATCACTTCAGTGTGGTTGCCGCCGGCATACAAAGGCACTGCGGGTGGATATGACGTAGGCTATGGTGTCTACGATATGTATGACTTAGGCGAGTTTGATCAAAAGGGTTCTATTCGTACTAAATATGGTACGAAAGATGAGTATATCAACGCCATTAAAACGGCTAAGCAAGCTGGAATCCAGGTTTATGCCGATGTTGTTCTTAATCATCGACTTGGCGGCGACGCTGAAGAAGAGTTTAGAGCTACCCCTTACTCCCCTAGCAACCGCCAACAGCCAATTGGAGATGAAGTTACGATCAAGTCTTGGACTCATTTTAACTTTCCAGGTAGGCAAGGCAAGTACTCAGCGCTAGAGCTTCACTGGTGGCACTTCAACGCGGCGGATTACAACGCTTATGAGCAAGGAGACTTTGAGGCGATATTTCTTTTTGAAGGAAAAACGTTCGACACTGAAGTCGACATGGAAAAAGGGGGCTTCGACTACCTGATGGGTTGTGATGTTGACTTCAACCATCCCGAAATTCGTGATGATATGATGCGCTGGGGTGAATGGATAGTTGATACCACAGACGTAGATGGTTTTCGCTTTGATGCGGTCAAACATGTGCAAGCAGGTTTCTTTCCCGACTGGCTTCAGAACACTCGCCGATACAGCGGCAGAAGGCTCTTCGCTGTAGGTGAGTACTGGTCATCGCATATTGAAGCGCTGCACCACTTTATTGATGTGACTGGTGGCGATGTTGCGCTGTTCGACGCGCCTTTGCACTACAACTTCACCGAAGCGAGCAAAACAGGCAATAACTATGACATGCGTACTATTTTTGATGGAACCTTAGTCAAAGACCAACCGACCTTAGCGGTCACACTAGTTGAAAACCATGATTCTCAACCGTTGCAGTCCTTAGAATCTGTGGTAGAGCCCTGGTTCAAGCCCTTAGCTTATGCACTGATTCTAATGCGTCGCGATGGCTATCCCTGTGTTTTTTATGCTGACTACTATGGAGCCCACTACAAAGATAGTGGAAAAGATGGGAACGAATACGAAATTTGGATGGATAGCCACCAATGGCTTATAGACAAGTTTCTACAAGCGCGACAAAAATACGCTTATGGCGACCAGTATGACTACTTTGACCACGCCAATACTATCGGATGGACACGCTTAGGTACAGACGAGTTTCCCGGCGGTCTGGCAGTCGTCTTGAGTACTGGTGAGGAAGGAACAAAGTGGATGGAAGTAGGACGGCCCAACACAACTTATGTTGACTTGACTGAGCATATAGACGAGCCTATTACTACTAACGAAGACGGCTGGGCCAACTTTAGATGTTTAGCAGGGTCAGTCTCGGTTTGGATTCCTCAAGAGAGCTAATTGCTGTGGCTTTTATTTTGGTGACAAGCGTCTCTATCTGAGTTGAACATCAGTTGACATCGATAGAGCAAGGCAGTCTAGGCCCCCAAAAGCCCTCTTCAAACTGCTGCCACTACTCAATCTAGTAATGTATTGTTCTTTAGGGTGCTTCAACAGACATTGCACGTTCTATTTCTGCGATCGCCAAAGTTGTCTTAATCACTGAGTCAGGATTTAGGCTAATAGAGTCAATACCTTCTTCTACCAAGAACTGAGCAAACTCAGGATAGTCACTCGGTGCCTGACCACATAGGCCAATTTTACGACTAGAGCGTTTCGCGCCGTCAATTGCCATACTGACAATTTTCTTCACCCCAGCGCTGCGCTCATCAAACAGATGGGCAATTAGCGCGGAATCACGATCTAGACCCAGCGTTAGCTGGGTGAGATCGTTAGAACCAATCGAAAAGCCGTCAAAGATTTTAGCAAACTCTTCAACTAAGATGACGTTGTTTGGAATCTCGCACATCACGTAGACCTGGAGATCATTTTCTCCTTTGACTAGACCGTGACTGGCCATCTCATTAAGTACAGCTCGACCTTCTTCAGGCGTTCGACAAAAAGGGACCATCGGAATTACGTTAGTCAACCCCATCTGATCTCTTACCCGTTTGAGAGCTAAACACTCAAGGGCGAAGGCTTCGCGATAACTAGGATCGGTATAGCGAGCGGCGCCGCGCCAGCCGATCATTGGATTCTCTTCTGTGGGTTCAAAGTCTTTTCCACCTAATAGGTTGGCGTATTCATTGCTCTTGAAGTCTGAAAGCCGAATTACAACAGGATTAGGATAGAAGGCCGCAGCGATAGTCGCAATTCCGTGAGTCAAACGTTCGACAAAGTAGTCAGCTTTGCGGTTATACAACTCTGTTCGCTTGGTGATCGCTCTTCTATCTTGCTCATTGGTTAGCTGATCAAAGTGCAGCAGCGCTAGGGGATGAACCTCAATATGATTGGCAATGATAAACTCTAACCGGGCCAGCCCTACCCCGTCACAAGGAATCGCCGCTAACCGAAAGGCTTCTTCTGGATTGCCCACGTTCATCAAGATCTTAGTGCGGGTAGGCGGCAGATTATCAATGGCAATTTCTTCTACCTCGAATGGAATAAGCGTGTCATAGACTTTGCCAACTTCCCCTTCAGCGCAAGTGACTGTAATCGTTTGGTTTGGCGTAATCGTCTGGGTGGCATCACCACAGCCAACGATAGCAGGAATGCCCATTTCACGAGCGATGATCGCTGCATGACAGGTTCGACCACCCTGATCGGTGACGATAGCGCTGGCTTGCTTCATGATCGGCTCCCAGTCTGGATCGGTGCGTTGAGTCACCAGCACTTCCCCCGGCTGAAAATCAACAATGTTGGCAGATGAGTGAATAATTCGAGCGGGACCTTGTCCAATCATTTCACCGACGGCTTGACCGACAGCGATGGGGGCTAGCTTGGTTTTGTCTATCTGGCGCGGGTCTGTTTGAAGTCGGTATCTGCGTAAGACAGAGGCAGATTTTTGAGATTGAACTGTTTCGGGCCTCGCTTGTACGATAAATAGCTCTCCAGTGATGCCATCTTTGGCCCACTCAATATCCATCGGGGTAAGCACGCTATGCACCTGCGAATAATGCGCTTCAATAGTGCAGGCCCATCTAGCTAAGATCAGAACTTCGTCGTCGCTAAGTGCATATCGATTGCGATCACGCTCTTCTACAGCAACATTTTTAACCAGCTTGTTTCCACCGCTGTCATAGACCATCTTCAGCGCTTTGCTACCGAGCTGTTTTTTCAGAATAGGGCGATAGCCCTGCTGCAGCATTGGTTTAAACACCATATATTCGTCAGGGGTGATCGTTCCCTGTACGACATTTTCACCTAGGCCATAGGCCGCTGTGATCAAAGCTGCATCTTTGAAGCCGGTTTCGGTGTCGATTGAGAACATAACGCCTGATGTTGCCAGATCGGATCGCACCATCTGTTGAACACCTACAGAAAGCGAAACAGAGAAATGATCAAAGCCTTGTGTGACTCGATAGGAGATTGCTCGATTGGTAAATAGAGAGGCGAAGCACTTATGACAGGCATCTAGAACGCCTTTGACACCGTGAATGTTGAGATAGGTTTCTTGCTGTCCGGCAAAGCTCGCATCTGGCAGATCTTCAGCAGTAGCACTCGATCGAACAGCCACATCTAAAGTAGGCTGACCAGTTTGTTCACATAGCTCTAGATAGGCTGCTGTTATAGCGGCTTCTAGCTTTAGGGGAAAAGGGGTTTCTAGGATGAGATCTCTAACAGCTTGACCACAGTTACTGAGCGCCTGAATATCTTCGGTGTCTAATGTGTCTAGATGCGATCGCATCTTTTCTTCTATATCGCCTTCTTTAATAAAATAGTCGTACGCATCAGCCGTTGTGGCAAACCCAGTTGGTACGCGGACGCCTTGGGAAGATAGCTGCTGAATCATCTCCCCTAAAGAAGCATTCTTCCCACCCACAATAGGAACGTCATGGATACCCACTTGCTCAAACTTAAGGGTAAAAGCTGTTTCAGCACTCGCCGCAGCTGGTGTCAGTGAAGTCTGTACCATTAAAAACTATCTCCCTAGCGCTTCAATCAAAGGGCAGACCCGCAAGCAGGTCTATTCTTGATCACTAGTCTATCTAACACTGTTGGCGAACTCCAGAAGCCCTGGAAAGTTGGTAAGCTGAGCAAATCCATTGAAGGTCACAGAACGCTATCGTCACCGTGCTGGTATCGAGAGCATGATTGCTCAAGGTGTTACCAGCTGCGGCCTGCGAAGTTCTCGCTATAGGGGCGTAGCTAAGACTCACTTTCAAAATATAGTGAGTTGTTGAAATATCAAATAGCTTGGTTAGAGAACTACCGCACGAGACTGGAGGTACTTGGTAAGTACTGGGCTCGAAAGAGCTGGCCTCGGAGATTTGTGTTGGCTTGGTCAGCGGTTAGATCGATCTTCAAATTTTCTGCTGTCTGCATAAATTCTACCAGCGCTTCGGAAGGTGAATAGACAAAAAAGCTACCGCCTGGCTCAATCTGATTTAGCATTGTCGCATAGTTGGATGATGGCGGCTCATGGTTGATCGCGATGAAGCGAGTATCGGGAGAAACCAGGTAGCTTAAGGACAGCACATAAAAGTACTTAACGTCGGTGACAACGACTTGATCGACCTGATTGATTTGGGTCGCAATGTCTAAATTTGCGGCGGCGGCGACGCCCTTTCTCCAACCAAGGGACTGTGTGATTAGCAAGCTTGAAAGGACACCGCCTAGCAGCAGTAGGATGGCACTGGCTTTTCGCAACAGAAGCCAGTCTGTGTAGCTTTTTCTAACGCGAATTGCCGACCCGGTAAATCTGTACCCTTCACTCTTTCGAGAACCAAAGACTTGAGCGATCGCATAGGCTACCGCTAGCTCTATACCCAAATACGCTGTCAGTGAATAGCGTGGCAGCATTGATCGCCTACCGCCATTGAGAACATCGGGGACAACCTGCGCCAGGCTACTTACAGCCATCATGAGCACCACAAACAGCCATACTCGCCTGGGCGTGTGACGGCATAGCTGGTAAGTACTATAAGCAACACCTGCTAGCAGTAGATAAGAGAGCGGATCAATGAAACTACCTGGCCAGTCAAAATCGACAAAGCCAATGCCCAGGTTGTGCAGCCAAGACTCAGCGCGACTAAGTAAGTTGGTTTGGTAGCTGCTGGCCCAGCGAGTTGTTTCCTCCAGTCGAGAGAGCCGCGTAGCTACCACCCATACCCAAGGCAAAAAGGCAATGCCGATTCCGACCGATACCGTTAAATAGCGCAGGAACCTTTGAGTCAGGCGGTGCTCGACGAGTAATACGTAGAGTCCGTGTGTCAGCAGCACCCAGAGAAAAAACAAGTGGGAATACATGCCCAGAGCTCCTACCGCGCCGTAGGCTAACCACTGTCCCCAACGATTTTGCCGCAGCGATCGCAGCAAAAGTGCGCTTGAAATCACTGCGAGTAGTGCCCAAAGCGTATACTGACGCGCCTCTTGAGCTATGAGCACATGAAACGGCGAAACGGCAACTATGGCGATCGCGCTCCAGCCCACCGCAGCTGACCCGAACAGCTCCAAACACAGCCAGTAGATAGCCGGCAATACTAGCAAACCAAGCCCTACGGCCAGCCAGCGAGCAGCGACCGGCACCTGAAACAACTGCAGACAAAACCGCATCAACAGATAATACAGTGGTGGATGTTCAGGGTTGTTAGTAAAGGCACCAAGAGCATCGCCCAAAGAACTTTCGACGCTGGGCGTTTGGTACTGCTGTAGGCGACTGGCAGTAATAATTTCACCGGTGTAGAGGGTCTCAACCAGCGCTGATTCTGCGTAGCCAGAGGCTCGCATCAGGCCCCTAACTTCGTCAACGGAATAAACTTTCTCACTCAAATTGGCACAGCGAGCGTAAATACCTACCAAAATTAGCCCAATAATCAATAGCCGCTTGATTTTCATAAGGGAGGATCAGACTGTCATCCAATCGATGGAATTAAAAACGGTTCTGTTGCAAAAAGTAACCGTGAAGAGAAAACTCTACCGCTCTCCTCTCAATTATGCCGCTACGCCAAAGATTCTGAGGATGCTATTAACCTATGGGCGCAATGGAATGCATTTTTGCAAAACAACCCTATTGAAAGAAAACAAAGATAAAGACGTAAGCGTTGAATAGCAAAGGAAGCGTGTACGTCTTACCTATTAAGATCTCTAAGTTGAAGGTTGTTATTGAATTTCGATACTTCGGCTATTTACATATTCACCATAGTCGTCATCTAAAGGATTAGATAAGAAATCCCACCTCCACCTTTGAACCTTGATTCTCTCGATTCGGCTACCATCGTGAGCTTTGGAATTATATACAGAACCTACTGCCTGAAAGTACTCTCGGCAGTAATCCAGACTATCTGCATCGTCTAGGTTATCTGGGAAACAGGTACTTGTAATTCTTCTATAAGAAGCGACAAACTGAGCGGGTATTATTTTCTCAGGATAGATTCTAGCGGTGCTACCAGAAGAGACATCCGCATAGATTTTGTCGTATGTGACCACCCCTGACAGATCGCGGTAGGAAAACAGATGAAACGAACTTAAAGGGTAAGGTTTGATGCTGTAGTACCAGCAAGTTGCAGTGATCATCGCTAAGGTTGCTATTATCAGCGGAAATCGAAAATTGCTCGTTGAATTCTTTCTAGATTTCTGCTGATGAGCCAGTTCATCTACAGCAAACGTTTCAAATGAGTCATCTATTCGTTTCGTTCTGCCCACCTGCTCAGAATTGAGCCGAACGCCGCCATCTTGCGATTTCCTGGTTGAAGCGCTTGGCGCCTGTGGTAGCTGCGCAAACAACCTTGAGCTCGACGGGGACGTAGCCATTCCTTGCATACTCGTTGACCTTTTAAGGTCAGCTTCTTTGCTGCTAGTAAAGCTAGCTTTCATCCATTGTTTCAGCTCGGTGTAGTCATAGAAGATGAGCTGAAACAAAATAAACTCGACAAATAGGATATTTTGAAACACGAATATTCCTAAATGTAAGCCTACCATCAGCAAAGGCAGGAACTGCCTCGCTCTTTTAGAGAAAAGCACAAGCACAAAGGCAATTTCTCCGATTGAGCCAACTATGCCAAAGAGTGTAAATAGCGCATCGTGCATGTGAGGTCCATATCTCAAAGATATGTCCCAGTCGAAGTTATTACATCTCTGCAGCGTGCAGCCGTACATCATCCCTCTCAGGTTGACCGGGTCTAGCCATAGCAGCCCGCTAATCCATAGTTTGCTAGCGCCAGAAGCTAAATATGCCACCGCTACCAAAGACCAGCAGGCGTATCGAGACCAACCGTAAGTATCGGATGTGCGCCCTGGATCTAAAGCGGGTTTGCCTTCTGATATCTCGTTTAGTCGATCTACCGATAATGCGTCACTACAGGGCGTGAAGGAAAGAATAAGCAACATATAGGATACCAGCAGCCCTTGATGGTAGAAGTAAAAATATTGGCGATTAATACCGCCAATCAAAATGCTTAGGATTGTACACAGCGGGATCACATAGCGCGTTTTCCAACCCACTACTCCCATACATGAGAGCAAGACGGTTATCCATTTTAATGCGGTCAAAAATACAACATTCCTAGTGGCTTCAGTGAATCCAGGAATGCTGTTCAAATAGTGCATCATGCCCGTTCTTTGAATCATCATCTCTGGAAGATATGCTGTAGAAGGGATATCAATGATCCACAGAACGTTGATGAGCAAACTAATGCATGAAATAATCCTGATAATTGCTAGAGACTCAGCCGACGCTTCGCCAACGAAACGCTTAGAGAACCGAGGATCTACTAGAATCCAGCCAATCAGACCAAAGCCAAAAGCGAAGAAGATGCCCATGGAAAATATAGCGGTCTGATTTATCAATCTTTCGTATGCTATCCAAAGGCATGCGCATAAGGCTGATGAGAACAAGAAAAAATAGCGGGAGTCCCTGAATTTCATGAGGCTGAATTCCTATACCAAAAGCTCTCGACTCGATAGCGTATCCTTCGCCAAAACGCGATCACGCTAATTCCTAAACTACTTTTATTCAAGCTATTACAGTAAATACAAAACAATGAAACGCTATGGTCGACAGAGGTTAGCACTAAGATTCTCTTATATCACGGGATTTGCAGCTTGAATTTAATCGAGTAAACGTTTCATTTTTTATGACTCGCTGCACCAGCTTATCTGCTCTGTTCAATTAAAGGGAGAGCTGTGACTCAGGAAATGTCGTGAGGCTCCGTATATGCATCGAAGCAGCTGTGCCTTTGAACTTAAATGATCTGCGAGGGATTACTTAGATCTGGACAGTCACTTTACGGGAATTTTACATCTTTTATGCTCAAAGCTACTTCGTTTTAACGTGGATTTGATAGAACGCACGGGTCTACAAGGAATTTTTGAAATATAAGCGGTATGCAGCGAAGTGCGAAGGTAGGAGTGAACGCGAGACTGGCTTTCTAGTGACCCGTCAGCTGATGGGAGATCTGCTAGAGAAGAGCGGCAGGCGATCGCTAAGCGACGAAGACCTACAAAGGGTAGGTGCTGTGCTACTGCAGGGACCTACCCTTTGTAGTTGAAACAGACAGAGTGTAGGGAAGCGGGTCTGCGCTATGCTTCTGAGCCGCTAGTGAAGGTGCAGCAGGTAGTAGAGAGGGGGCAGAAGACAGACAGTGGCCAAACGATTTGAGCTGAAAGGAATGCCTTCGGCGATGTTCTTCAAAGCAGGAGGGTTGGTCGCGTTGAGAGGCATCAAACCCTACAAAAACTAAGTGATGCGATGACTTGACTGTTATGAAGGCTGTGACAACGAAACTGCCATAGACTCATTTTTGAGGTGGGTTTTTTCCTTGCACTTACCTTACGCTTCAATTACGATGCTGCTTAGAGTGCAGGATATAGAAAAAGTTACCCACGCTGCTTACGGTTTTCTATAGAAGATATCACTCTTCCTGTCTTATTACTACAGCTATGCGTTATTTCCTCAAGCGTTTCAGTGTTGCTCTTAAGTCGCTAGCCCTTTTCAGAGGAATTATGGCGCTGACGATTGTTCTAGCAGTATTCACCGAGAAAAGTGACGCCGACTCATCGATAATCGCACTTCAAACTTCGCCCTTTTTGAACGGTCTCTTAGCGTTATTGGTCAGCGTTCTGGGGCTGCTGCTACTAGTGGGCTACCGCACTAGGCTGGTGTCGGTTCTTTGTTTTCTCGCCTGCGGTCTAGCTACTCTCCTGGGCGTTGGGCAGTTCGGGTTGATTAGTGGAGTCCTGTTGCCGATTTTGTTCTGGAGCTGCTTCTTACCGTTGGGAGCGGCGTATTCGCTCGACAGCGCTATGAATACAGCAAAAGTTTTACTGCCCCCCGCCATTGTTTCTGGTGCTACGGTCGTGCTTATGGTTCAGCACAGCCTCAACTATTGGCTACCTAAAGCGCTGTTTTGGTCAACACTTGTTGAGACCACAGAACCTGGAGCAGTTGGGAACATCCGTAGCCTACTCTGGGTTATAGGACTTTTGTCGCCTTTGTTTGTGCTGATTTCTCTGCGTCTGAACTCCCATCGTTCTGTCTTAGTCGCGGTGTTCGTTTGTATCCACGTGATCGCGATCTTAGCCTTGGGTCAGCCAACAGTATTGCACCTGTTGGCGATCGCCCTTTGGACAATCTATCTTCCCTATTCCTTTTGGGAAGCTTTGGCGGAGTACGTCAGCAACCCAGCGCGGCAAGGAATATCAATCTACTACGATGCGGATTGCGGATTTTGCAAGAAGGTTGTTCACGTTCTGCGGACGCTCTTGGTTTTGCCTAGTGCGCCACTGGCCACCGCGCAAAGTGATCCTTCTATCTGCGCAGATATGGAAAGCTACAACTCTTGGGTGGTGGTTGACTGGCAGCAGAAGCGCCACTTTAAGTTTGAAGCGATCGCATACATATGCAGCCTGTCTCCCGTCTTTCAAGTGGTAGCGCCTATTCTGAGATGGCAACCTGTAATGAACGTGGGGACACGCTTTTACGAGGCGATCGCCAACAATCGCAGAAAGGCTGGTTTGCTGACGAAACCGCTAACGTTTCACGCTAGTCCTATAACATCGTCTCGGCTAGAGAACTGGATAGTTGGTCTGTGTTCTGTAACCTACTTTGCATCGCGTTTGCCCCTGTTGATTGAAGCGTTCAAGCTCTCGCCCTAAAGCATTGACGCAATTGAGGTCTACCTTACGAATTCATCAGGCTCAGACACAAATAGGAAGGTTTTGCACGTCGCCTATGTATAGGACAAAAGTTTGGAGAACCAAAGTTTAGAAGTATGCTGAAGCTAAGCACTGCCGCTGTCAAATGCAATACTTCTAGCGCTGCAAACATAGGCATAAGCAATGGATTCTTCATTCTTCTAGTCAGTAGAGGTGAACTGATGTGGAACGCACCAACTCATATCGATAAAGAAGCACCAGAAAGCTACCTTAGGTAGCGGTATCATTTCTAAACGTTGATAATACACAAACAATAAGACAAGTATGAGCCGCACTGATTTACGTATCGTGTCTTTGATCCCAAGCGCTACAGAGATTGTTGCGGCACTAGGCTACGAAGATTGTTTGGTTGGGCGATCGCATGAATGTGATTATCCTTCTAGCGTACAAGCGCTGCCGGTCTGCACCGAACCTAAATTCGATCCTGTCGGGACTAGTGGCGAAATTCATCGGCGCGTTACTGATCTACTCAGCTCAGCACTCAGCGTCTACAGAGTTAAAACAGAAGTTCTTGCGAAGCTGCGCCCCACCCATATTATTACCCAAGCCCAATGCGAAGTCTGTGCCGTTAGCCTTAGCGATGTAGAGCAAGCTGTTATGGAACTTGTCGAATCAAAAAATAGGGAAGCAGGTTCGCCAATTCAGATCGTCTCGCTACAGCCTGAACGACTTGCAGACCTGTGGACAGACATGACACGAGTCGCTTCTGCACTCAATAGTTCCTCTGAAAGGAGAGCCGCCGCCGAGCAAACTATCGCTCAGCTAAAAGAGCGTTTGTCTGCAATCAAACTAGAGCCTTCACTCGAAGAGACCTTACCGACGGTAGCTTGTATCGAGTGGACTGCTCCGCTGATGGCTGCGGGTAATTGGGTTCCAGAACTTGTCGGCATAGCGGGCGGTTCAGACTGCCTTGGCAAAGCAGGCCAGCATTCCAACTGGATAAGCTGGGAGGATCTTCTCGCCGCCAACCCAGATATCATTATCGTTTTGCCCTGTGGCTACGATCTTCTCCAAACCCGCAAGGCCACTGAGGAGATGTCCAAGCACGCTTACTGGCAGCAGCTAAAGGCCGTCAAATCTCAAGACGTATACATAACAGATGGCAATCAATACTTCAATCGGCCAGGTCCTCGTCTAGTCGAATCAGGCGAAATTCTGACAGAAATCATTCAAAAACTGCCTGTAGATCCAAGGCGACAGCCTACAGGTTGGCAGAACTGGTATGGTAGAGACTGCTAATTTTCGTTATTCGGGAGTCGGACTATGTATCTACTGATGCAAGAAGGAGTAGCTGAGGCTACAGGTGGTGTGCCTTATTCTTTGTTTTTAAACATTGTAGGTGTTGTTGGATTCATAGCAGCCGTAGGAATTGGATCGGTCGCGTGGTACAACTCCAAGCGTCCCACCGGATGGGAAGGTAATGAACGTCCTGATATCGTGCCAGAAATCAAAAAAGACTAGCAAGTATCGGCGAGTAATTGAGTTGGAATGAACCGCTCATCATCTTGTCTATCCGTATACCTACCTTTATTGAAAACTATCGGTTAAGGAAAACTAATGATAGATAGACTAAACTTATATGCTTTGGATATTGCCATCTAGTTTTGTTATGTATAGACTGTCAATAGTTTCGAGTATATCTTTTAGCTAGGTGACTGCTATGAACACTGTTGCTATTGCGCAAACAACGCTTCCAACTGTTGAACTACAGCCTCGCATCCCTGTATCTACTTTCGAGAACCGTCTGAAAGCCGCTTTAGAACACGCCCGCCGTCTGACTGAAATGCATGGTTACTATAGTACTGAAGTAGCGATCGCTTGGGAGACGGTGGAGGAGCTAGAGACTGCCAAATCACGTTTACCTATCCCGTCATGTCAGGCTTCTTTTGACGACTACTGCGCCGAAAATCCCGAGGCACTTGAGTGCCGAAGCTATGATTGCTAGTGGATGTATTTCAAACAATCAGCGTTTTACTATTTAATTGCATTCGAATACTCTTCCAATCAGTTGTCATATAATATAGAGCGCAAGGCTAGAATTCTCCCACCTTGAGGATTTTGGCCTTTTCTGTTGTTATAGCAAGCCTTCTTTGTTGTTGTGACAGATGTTTTAGCGAAGCAAGAATGCGTGTTTACTTTGCCGAGATGAGCATTCTCTTGCTCGTTGCATGGCGCAAGGATAAAGTTGTTTGTTGCTCTGTAACGGTTATAGCCGGTGAGTGTGTCCCAATCAACTCTACAAAAGCTATGTTCAAAAGATGATCGCAGCTCAATCATAGTGAGAGAAGATCGTAAAAACAAGTCACTCATATCAGGACACACTTCGGAATTTTGCCCCTGAACAGATACGACTTAGTTAAGCATCGGAACAGCTCAAAAAGAATTGAGAGAAGGTTGCAAAGAAAATGACGGTAAAGCTGCGAAACTAGTTAAGTCAATCAACTAAGCTTATTCTTTTAACGATAACTCATAGGCTAAAGTTATGAATGCATTATGCAATTGGAATTTTACATATCTCTTAACCTACGACAAGATAAGTTCATCGATAACTAAACGGTAATCCCGTATGTAGGAGAGAAGTTTGATGGTTGCATTAGTTGATACCTCTCGTCTTGATACCTCCGATTCGCTTACATTGCATCCAGTCCCGTCTTGTCCACGCCTCACGCTTCAGACTGCTGAGATTGCTGCCGATACAACAGCCTTACGTTGTCTTGACTGGGATCGAAACAGATTCGATATCGAGTTTGAACTCAAAAACGGCACGACTTACAACTCTTTTCTTATTCGTGGTGAAAAGACTGCACTGGTTGACACTTCCCATAGCAAGTTTCGCCAGCAGTATGTGGAGTACATTCTCCGAAATGTTGATCCGCAAGCACTTACCTACCTAATTGTGAATCATACCGAGCCAGATCACAGCGGCCTGATTGAAGATATCTTGGCTTGGGCACCTCACATTGTTGTTGTAGGCTCTAAAGTAGCCATTCAGTTTCTGACGAACATGATTCACCAGCCCTTCAATACGTTGGTGGTCAAGAGCGGTCATACATTAGATTTAGGAAAAGGGCATGAGCTGTCGTTTGTATCTGCGCCAAACTTGCATTGGCCGGATACTATTTTCACTTATGATTCACTAACTCGTGTGCTCTACACCTGCGACGTATTTGGAATGCACTATTGCGACGATATGCTTCTAGATGAGTCGCCTCATCTACTCCAGGAAGATTTTCAATATTACTATGATTGTCTCATGGGTCCAAATGCTCGCTCGGTGCTGATGGCGCTTAAGCGAATTGCTAAGTTCCCTGTTGATCTGATTGCGACTGGACATGGCCCTTTGCTAAAACACCATCGAGAAGCGTGGGTCGAACAGTATCGTAGTTGGAGTGAGAATCAAGCTAAAGCTGAGACATTTGTTGCACTGTTCTATATGGAAGACTATGGGCATAGCGATCGCATCGTCAAAGTGATCGCTGAGGGCATTACCAAAGCGGGCGTTGATGTAGAGCTTGTTGAAATGTCTGTTGCTGATGCTCATGAAGTGCGAGCCTTAGCGAATAGTGCCAATGGTATCGTGATAGGTATGCCGCCTCAGCAAGAACAAGGCGTTGCCATGCATCCTGCTTTAAGCACGTTGTTAACTTCTGTAAGTCAAAACCAATCTGTTGGTCTGTTCGAGACAGGCGGCGGCCGTGATGAACCTATCTATCCCCTGCGCAATCAACTCCAGGCGATAGGCCTAAAAGAAGCCTTTACCCCTATCGTCATCAAGCAGATCCCCAACGAAGTGACCGATCAAATCTGTAGCGAAGCTGGCGTTGATTTGGCCCATCAGCTAACGAGAGACAAAACAATCAGACGAAGCAAACAAATTGACTCCAATTTGAACAGAGCCTTAGGACGGCTCAGCGGCGGTCTCTACATTGTGACTGCCCAAAAGGGCGATGTCTCTGGTGCTTTACTTGCATCTTGGGTCATGCAGGCTAGTTTTGAACCTTTGGGGATTGCCATATCTGTTGCCAAAGATCGAGCAATTGAATCCATCTTACAAAGTGGCGATCACTTCGTACTCAATATTCTAGAAGAAGGCCACTATCAACCGCTGATGAAACACTTTCTCAAGCGGTTTGCACCAGGCGCAGATCGATTTGAGGGGATAGAAACCTATCCAGCAACAAACGGCGCTCCTATTTTGGCAAAAGCCCTAGCTTATATAGAATGCGATATCACCTGCCGATATGAATGTAGCGACCACATGATTGTCTATGCCACCGTACAAGCCGGGCGAGTTGCCAAAAGAGAAGGACTCACAGCAGTTCATCACCGTAAAGCAGGCAACCACTACTAAGTTGCAAGATTACCAGTTGCAAGATTATCGAGTGATTATTAGTGGTTCATTTACCATGAACCCCACCACCACTGACTAAAGCCAACCATTTGCCAAAACAGAAAGACTAGAAACTCTCGGAATTAGCGAGCGATCAAGTCCTTCACACAACCAGATGACTTCCCCCAAGGATATCTATGCGCTAACTTTTTTTGACTGTCTTTTCTGCTAACTGTCCGCTAACTGCGCAGAAGCATTCTATCAGGATTGCTCTACTACCCAAGGATTACTTTCATGCTGTTACCAATCGCTCAATCTCCACCATCTACAACACACTTAGATCATGCGTCTTCAGCTCAATCATTCGCAACAGAATCTTCTCCATCGCCTGCACATGATGTGCAAATCGCTTCTATCGGGGCAGAGACAACTGTTCTAAGATCGCGTGCTTGGGAAAGACTCAAATTCGAGGTAGAGTATAGCCGCCGTCAGGGTACTACCGCTAATGCCTATCTCATCCAAAGTGATCGCACAGCCTTGATCGATCCGCCTGGAGCATCTTTTACGTCTATCTTTCTTCAGGCCATTCAGCCTTATTTAGAAGAAACGCCACTCGATTATATTGTCGTTAGCCACGTCAATCCTAACCGGATGGTCACGCTAGCGGCTCTGCTAGAGCAACAGCCTGAAGCGGTCATCATCTGTTCTCGTCCTGCTGCGCAAGCAATTGAAGCGGCGTTTCCTAACGGAGTTGCCAATGGGAAGCAGGTTCGAATCCAACCTATCTTGCCACCGTTGTTTAATTTAGACTTGGGCCGGGGGCACTGCCTGCAGCTTCTCACGATTCCCACGCCTCGGTGGCCAGATGGACTGTGTACTTATGATCCACTGAGCCAAACACTCTTTAGTGACAAACTGTTTGGCGTTCACATATGTGATGAATCACTATTCGATGAGCAGTGGCGATCGCTAGAAGCCGATCGGCGCTACTATTTTGACTGTCTTCACGCCACCCAAACAAAACAGGTAGAGGCCGCTCTAGATCATATCGATCGGCTCACACTCAAGTGCTTAGCGCCTGGGCACGGCTCGCTAGTACGCTATAGTCTTAGCCGATTAAAGGATGACTACCGGCTCTGGTGTCACCAGCAACGCCAACAAACTCTAAAGGTAGCTCTGCTCTACGCTTCGGCCTATGGCAATACTGCCACACTAGCGAGCGCGATCGCTCAAGGCCTCATCCATTCTGATGTTGCCGTTGAACTGATCAACTGTGAATCGGTTGAACAAGCAGAACTCACTCGCATTGTCGAATCGAGCGATGGCTTTATCATTGGTTCGCCGACCCTAGCTGGACATGCACCTGTGCAGATTCAAACTGCGCTAGGGACGGTACTATCCTCAGCGGTTAAAACTAAGCTCGCGGGTGTATTTGGCTCATACGGTTGGAGCGGAGAAGCCATTGACATGCTTGAGCAAAAGCTAAGAGACCATAACTATCGGCTTGGCTTCGAGACGCTTCGAGTTCGCTTTAGTCCTCAACCGGAAACGCTACAGGCTTGCGCTGAAGCTGGCATTCAGTTTGCCCAACAGCTTAGAAAGCAGAAGAAAAAGCAAGTCCCTCGACAGGCTATCACTGAAGTGCAAGCTGGGCGTACCGAGCAGGCAGTAGGTCGAATTGTCGGATCTATCAGCGTGCTGACTACGCGCCAAGGCGATCACCATAGCGGTCTGCTGGTAACTTGGGTATCACAAGCTACGTTCAGCCCACCCGGTATTATGATGGCGATCGCTTCAAACGATGCCGCCCAGTACCTAGGTCAGCCAGATACTCCATTTGTACTCAATCTTCTCAAGGAAGGGCGATCGCTCAGACGGCATTTTCAGCCCAGCAGCCAAAGCGTTTCGCAATCAACCAGTGACTTTAGCCAGGTCGAACACCGAGTCGCCGATAACGGCTGTTTGATTTTAGATGGGGCGTTATCGTATCTAGAATGTACGGTCCAAGGCCATATAGACTGCGGCGATCACCATATCGTCTATGCAGTTGTCGATGCTGGAGACGTGCTGGCAGCCGAAGGCATAACGGCTATCCAACACCGAAAATCAGGTAGTCAATACTGATGATTGCGCTCATTTGATGGGTATTAGTGACCAGCGCGATTGAAGCTTAGAAACGCCTTAAGAACTCAAAGCGCAACCAAGCACGCCTGAGTGGTTTGAGTATCTAAGGCCAACTTAATCTGTTGTAGTTTCTCTTCTACAGCTCCGCTTTCTAGCATTGACCTTGCTAGCTCAAACCCTTGTTCTATGCTGCTTACTCGGCTAGCTCGCCAGAGGTAAAAGCCGCTGTTCCAAATTGCAGAGCAGCTAATCTCATTCGTTCTTCCGGCGATCGCGGCTTGATAGTCTAGCCATAGTCTTTCAAGGGAAGGGATAGCTGGGTCGCTACCCTCAAAGCCATAGTCTTTTGGGTGAAGTAAAAGGCGTTCAGTTTTTAGTTTTCCGGCTTCTAGCTGATTGAGACTGATGATAGCCGTGCGATCGCGAGCCACATCACAGCTGCCTTCTAGTCCTTTTACGGTTGTAAAAAGATTAATCCCTCGCTCAGTAAAGGCAACTTGTGTTCTTTCTTCAGTCGGTGGATGAACGTAGCCGCTGACTACATTTTGACGACCGCTATAAGGTGACCACATAATTTCAACAGTCGCTAGCGTTGGCCTTTTGCCAATTTGCTCGCGATAGTCAACTAACGCTTCAGCTAAAGGAAAGAAAATAGGCTGATAGACAAATCCTAATCCTGTCTGAGCAAAAACGGTTTGTAGCTGTTCGAGGGTAGATAAAGCTGTCCAATCGAGGCCAATTGCATTGAAAACCTCGATCAAAGGTAGACCGTGTTTGGTAGGCATTCTGCCGCTGCCATGAAGAATAACCGGCGCATCGGCGGCTACTAAGATCAGAGCGGTGAGTGGATTGATTGGAGCGGTGCGCGATCGCCCATCATAAGGATTACAAAAGACAGTGACTGGATACACACTATCGATTGCCTTCAGCCTAGGTCCAAGCGCGTCATAGCTATCGAGCATACCTGCTAGCTCAATAGGAGTTGGGCGCTTAATTCGATGGGCAATCATGAACGCTCCGATCTGTGCAGGCGTTGCGGCCTGTTGCAACATCATTTCAGTCGCATCTGCTGCCTCTTCTCGGCTCAAAGACTTCGACGTGTGAGTTCCACTGCCTACTTTCTTAAGCAGATCTCTAAACAAAATATGCTGTTCATCCGTTAGTCGGTTGCTCATAGGCAGAAAGGTCCGCAAGGTGGCTAAGAAGGCAGCTTGGAAAGAAAGCGATTGCCTTCAGGCATCCTAACGCTAGTTAGCGCCGGTTGCTCAGCATCCAAAGAAGCAGAGTGTGGGCCGCTCTCTGTAGCCATCTTATCGATGTCCCTGAAGCGCTTAGCTACCTGCTGGGAAACCAGCTCACAAAATTGTTGTATGGGTGGAATCATCAGCCGGTCATGAGTCGTGACCATGACAACTTTTCGCGATAGGGCGGGTGCCCCAATCGGGCGGACTACCAAATCGGGATCGTGACGGCTTTCAGTTAGCGCTGACTGTGGCAAAAGTGCGATTAGTTCCCCTTGACGAACGACCCCACGAAACGCGTCTAGGGTATTAAGCTCTAAGGCAACCTTGAGTTCTTGTCCGTACTCTCTAAACTGACTTTGCACAACGCGCTGCATACCATAGCCATCTTTAAACACCACTTGCGGAAAACGAGCAATCTCAGACCAGGGCACGACATCATGTTCAGACAAAGGATGTCCAGCGGCCATCAATAGCTCTATAGGCTCTTCATACAGCGGCGTGACAACCATTTCTTGGTTGCTTGTTAGTAGCGGATTATGCATGACAATCGAGATGTCGACTAGGCCATCGCGGAGGACTTTGAGCGCGCGATCGCTTCCTAGTGCAGTGATCCGTAGCTGTACGTTAGGATGGCTCTGACAAAATTGAGTCACAATCGGCGGCAGCAGGTAAGCACAGACAGAATGAATGCCTGAAACACACAATTCAGTCTGCTTACCATTCACAAGGTCTTCGATTTCTTGCTGAGCCTGCGTCCATTCCTTACAGATACGAATCGCCCTAGGCTTTAGGCTATCGCCCGCTAGCGTCAGCTTGACCTGTCCCGCTCGATGAAATAGCGGTACGCCCAGATCTTCTTCAATAGAGCGCACCTGGCGGCTGATTGTCGATTGAGTCACACTACATTGACGAGCGGCCGCTTGAAAGCTACCCGTATCGGCAACCGCCAAGAAAGCCTGCAACTGTTCTAAACGCATAGGGGCAAATGAAACGGGGGCTATGCTGTTGTTGAAAAGTTCGAGAGGACCCCTACCCTAGTCACACAAACCGCATACCCTAATGTAAAACATGCAACTCAACCGTTTTGTAAGGGTTGCTACCTAGCCACAAAGCGATACCGTACTACTTGACTGAAATCTAATCAGCTAGCTCACTCCACAGATCGCAGTTTTGTCGAATGCTAGACCAATCACCGTTTCCTAGTATGAGATGATCTAGCAAAGGAATCCCTAGCAGCTTTGCCCCATCGAGCAGTTGGCGAGTCAAGACAATATCTTCGCTGCTGGGCTCTAAATTTCCAGAAGGATGATTATGAGCAACAATAATCCTAGTAGCACCTCGCTTGATGACTTCACGGAAAATATCTCTCGGGTGAGCAATTGTCTCTGTTGCCGTACCGACACTAATCACCTTACTACCGATGATACGGTGCTTGACATCTAGTAACAGTACTGCAAATCTCTCCTGCAGCTGCCACATGAGTTCGTGGCTAAGCGCGGCGGCTGCAACAGAAGGATCATCGACAACAGTCATACTAGGTGGCTGACTTTGCAAGACTCTTCTTCCTAGCTCTATCGCAGCGAGAATCGTCGCTGCTTTAGCCGGTCCTACACCAGAAATCTTCATGAGCTCTTCAGCAGTGATATTTCTAAGTATTGGCAAGCCATCACCCTCAGGGTGTTCTTTCCCTAACTCTTGCAACAGAAAATGGCCTAGTCCAACCGCTGAAAGCTTTCCACGGCCCTGGCCTGTTCCGAGCATTATTGCGATCAGTTCGGCTGCGGATAGGCGTTTAGCACCGTATGCCAGCAAACGTTCGCGAGGCCGCTCACTAGATGGCATATCAGCAACGCGTAGAGAGTAGGTCATGATCTGGTAGTTAAGTGGCTGATATTTAGTGAGCCCAAAAGCAAACGCCAATTAGGCCATAAAGGTACAGGTACCATTAGCGTATTGTCGTAAGCTAGAAAATCAATAGAGGTTCTCCCTTATGTCTATAGAAGCGCTGTATGGAATGTCCAAAGAGGCGATCGCAATCAAACTGAAAGCCGTCCGTAGATCGCTCGTCAAAGCTACTCTCGACTCAAGCCAGACAGCTCTATCTGAGCAAGAACGTCAAACCGTTTGTGCCCATCTACTATGGCTTAATCAGATGAGTGAATACCAAACTTTAGGAATTTGCGCTAGTACGATAGCCTTTGCAGAAGTCGCCCTAAAAGAATACGTCTCGGCCCTAAGTCAGCCTATTTCTGTGGATTTGCCGAATCAATCAGGCGCAGTGTTTCTAAAGTTCAATACGCTTAAGAATGCTTGGTATTTAGACAGTTACAGTGGAGATGCTCGCGGAGTCCTGGTGACTTATCACACTTCTGAACCAGAACTAGAGGATATCAATGGCACCTATGGGTATTTCCCTCTCGATCTTTTCTCCTCTTCTTCTCATCTATAGCTACCAGCAAATAGCTATCAGCGAAAGGAATCGATGATAGCTTGCTCTAGAAGCACTTCAATCTTCTCTTAAGTAGTCACCAGGCCGTTTTCTAGGGCATAGCGGACTAGCTCGGTACGACTATTCGTACCTGTTTTGCCAAATAATCGGCTGACATACTTTTCAACATTACGTACGGTCGTCCCGAGGCGGCTGGCAATTTCTTTGTTCATTAACCCTTCGGCTACTAGGTTCAGTACGTCTTGCTCGCGAGGAGTAAAGTCAATCTTAATACCGCTGTTATTTTGCTTAATCATGCTACCGCGTTGGGTAAGCAAAGCTTTAATCTCTTCGATTTGTCGTGCCATTGTTGCGATATCTGGCGTAGCAGATGCGTCTGGGGCTTGTGCAGCGCGTCGCTCTATCAAGCTAGTGACAATAGCGACAAGCTCTTCAGGATCGAAAGGCTTGGGAAGATAGGCATCCGCTCCGGCCTGATAGCCTTGAATGCGATCGCTTGTCATTCCCCGTGCTGTCAAAAACACTACGGGCAGAGCCTGAAATCGGGCATCTTCTCTGACCTGCTTGAGGAACTGATAGCCGTCAACCTGCGGCATCATAATGTCCGAGATCAGTACGTTAGGAATTTCCTGCTGTAATAGCTCCCAGCCTTCTTGAGCATTGCTGGCAACTCGTACTTCAAAATCACTATCCTCAAGATACGCCTGCACTGACTCACGCAGACCCGGTTCATCATCAACAAGCAAAATTTTACTAGGTGCTTCTGTCATAGGTCTTTTGTGGGACGCTTTTATGCAAATGGGGCTCTATTGATAATAGCGCTATGATGCGATCGCTCACCACTGACTTAGCACTGCCTAGAAACTAGCGGGATATAAATAACAAACTCTGACCCTTGACCTAGTGATGAGCTAAGCTCTAACCTTCCACCATGCTTTTCAGCAATGATCTGATAGGCGGTAGAGAGCCCTAAACCAGTTCCTTGTCCCACAGGCTTGGTTGTAAAGAAAGGATCAAAGACATCTTTCTTAATTGTTTCAGGGATTCCTACCCCGTTATCACGAATGCCTATAGCCACCTGGTCAGACGATGCTAGCTTCGTCGTCACATGGACAATTCCTCGAAACTGATTGTTCTGACTGTTGCTCTCGTCAAAGCCGTCCTTGCAGGAAGCGGCTTTCTCTTCTACAGCTGCGATCGCATTATACAAAAGATTCATAAATGCCTGATTGAGCTCCCCTGGATAGCAGGTAATATCTGGAATTTCGCCATAGGTTTCAATGATTTGGATATCAGTTCCGCTACATTCTCGACGCAGTCTATCTTGAAACAACAACAGAATACTGCTTATGTTCTCATTGAGATCTATTGATTTGTAGTCTGATTCATCTAATCGAGAAAACGTTCGCAGCGATCGCACTATCTTCTCAACCCGATCTACTCCAACGTCCATAGACTGATACAGCTTTGGCATGTCTTCAGCAATATAGTCAAGATCAACACTGTTTGACTTAGCTAGAATTTTTTCTGAAGGTTCAATGTTGTGTTGGCTACAATGCTCTTGATAAAGTTCAACTAACTCAAATAGCAGCTGAGAATACTCTTGTGCATGACTTAGATTTCCTTTTATAAAAGAAATTGGATTATTAAGTTCATGGGCAACCCCACCAACTAGCTGGCCTAGCGCAGACATTTTTTCACTATGAATTAGGCTGGCCTGAGTCTGTTGTAAGTTAGCTAATGCCTTTTGTAGCTCTTTTGTTTGTAGGGCTAGCTTTGCAGTTCGATTTTCTACACGTAGCTCTAACTCTGCATTTAGTCTTCGAAGGGCATCAATCGCTCGCTTCCTCTCTAACTCTGCGCTTGCTCTAGCCGCAAAAAGCTTTAGAAGATCCTCATATAGTTTGCGCTCTAGGATCGGAGAACTATCTAAAAGCGCAATATTTCCTAGAACCTTGCCATGATGATCTCGCAGCGATACCCCTACATAGCTTTCCGCTTCGAGCAAGGGCAAAGCGGGCTGATGTGGAAATAGCTTCTGTACACCGTACTTGCAGTAATAGATATCTTTATCTAGTACCACACCGCAGGGCCCAGGAGTTGGGTCATAGGTGATATTAGGAGATATTTTCCCATCTTGCCAAAAGGCGAGTGTTCGAAGCTGACCATTACTCAAAAGCTCGGTTAGCAAACAGTGTCGTACATGTAAGGCCTGCGCCAAGTTGCGAACTAGCCCTTCAAAGAAGCTCTGCCCAGTCGATGCCGCTGTATCTCTAACAATAAGTTCTATGATGGATTCAGCTGATAGTGCAGCCGAGGAGCTAGTAGGGCCATTTTTTGGTCGAGTAACTCTAGCGGCACTTCTACCTTTTTTGAAAAACCGTCTCAACGTATTCTTCAGATGCGCTAATGCATTCGCGAATGCATTAGTAAGTGTGCGGGTAGTTTGGTTTGTGGTTTCTGGCATAACCTACTCGAGTATCCAAGCATATGTGGAGCGCTTTTGCTTAAGATTCCCGGCCTTTGAAGTGTTCAATCTACCGGTAGGCCTACTGATAGTAAGCTTAGTGGGTCTACTGATAGTAAGCTTACTGAGAATGGTGGCCTATCGAGTGAGTACTGTAGGCTCGACCGCTATGAAATAGCGAGTGTAACAGTTAATATTAAAAAATCTACTAAACTCCGAGCGGAATACCGGGGATTATGGCAAAATTACTGATGCAAAGCTGACAATCAGCAACACCACATCAAGGTAATCGAGTAGGTAACTTTAGACCATGACACTTCAACTAGGCGACGTAGCTCCAGACTTTACCCAGAAGTCCTCTATGGGTGACATTAACTTTCACGAGTGGGCAGGCGATAGCTGGGTTGTCCTTTTCTCTCACCCCGCTGACTATACTCCTGTTTGCACAACTGAGCTTGGCTTGGTTGGCTCTTTGCAAGACGAATTCAAAAAGCGAAATGTCAAGACGATTGCACTTAGCGTAGACGGCGTAGAATCACATCAGGGTTGGATCAAAGATATCGACGAAACGCAAAATACAAGCGTCAACTATCCTATCTTGGCTGATGACGATAAAAAGGTGGCTACGCTTTACGGTATGCTCCACCCAGAATCTAGCACTGGCAACACTTTGACTGTGCGCTCTGTGTTTGTGATTGATCCTAATAAAAAAATTCGTTTGACCATCACTTATCCTGCTAGCACAGGCCGCAACTTTGATGAGATTTTGCGAGTAATCGATTCGTTGCAGCTTACTGACTATCATCAGGTAGCCACTCCTGGCAACTGGCAAGATGGCGGTGACTGTGTTGTTGTCCCTTCTATCTCTACTGAAGATGCTAAAAAGCAGTTTCCTAAGGGTGTGACTGAAGTAAAACCATATCTACGGATGACGCCTCAGCCAAACAAGTAAGCAGCTGTTTGAGCTGTTCTAAATAAATGTGACGCGCTACTGAGCTTAGCTAGTAGCGCGTTTCTGCTCTAACCTCAATTTTCGCTCAGACTACAGTTTGACTAGATTATGAAAGTTCAAAAGATATTAGGGTATCTATTGGGGTTTTGTTTGTTGATAACTGCGATCGCCTGTGGGTTTAGTCAATTTCCCCAGTGGACTGTTTTATTCTTAGGCATGCTATTTACAGCGGCATACATCAACAACAAATGGACCGTTTGGAAAGAGCTAGTACAGCGTGACTTATCTTCTAGCGATCACCGATTTCCTCTTCGCAACTTCTATCAAGCACTAGGCGCAACCTATCTAATTGAAACAACTATTGTTTTTGCCTTCTACTGGCTAGGTCGCGGCATCTCTGGACTGTTGTAGCGGGTTTTTGACACCCAGTAAACAGAGCCGTGAGAAGAAAATCTACTCACTCAGTCTACCTACTCTAGAACTATTTTATGGCTCAGACTGCTGGAGAGAACCGCATGGTACCGGTATCATACTTGATATCAATAAATAGATCACCCTCTTGAAAGAAGTAGATAACACCCCCTTGCAGGGCTTGAAGGTATCTTTGATCGATTGATTCTGGCGGACAAATTGCTAGCGTACTGGCTCCTAGCTCGATAGACAGGCTGCTGCCTTCGGTAGTAAAACGTCCCTTCACTTGATTGCAATCGGCACGAATAGCAACCTGTCCGTCTTCCAGAAACTCAAGTGTATAGTTGCTAGGCGAAGTGGTTTCTAAAAGTTCGTCGTTATTATAAGAAATCTGCTGTAGCTGCCATACCGTTCCTATCAATGTACCTTCTTCAGAAACTACCTCCGTGCTATCAACTTGCTCAACTTGCACGGCAACTTCGGTAGGATTGCCATTGGTAATTACTGGAAGATCGGACGTAGTGGCAAACTGTAGAGTGTTGTCTACTGTGATCTTAGCGCTAAGTCCATAGGAGAGCGAGGGGTCAATTTGTTCTAGATCGTAGGGTAGCTCAAAGGAGAAAGGAACCTGCCGTCCACCAGAAAGAATTTGTGTAGAGGCGAGGCTGCTGACTGGCTCATTTGGCTGGCCGATCTCTACTAAGCTGACCTCTACAACAGCATCTGGCGGTAGAGCAATGCGAGGCAGGTATGAAACTGTACCTGTAACGGTTTCTCCCTTCTGTTGAGGTTGGCCATTGATGGTGATAATCTGTTCGCCTGACTGGGCGATCGCAATTTCTACTGTAAGTTCTCCGGCATAGCGATACGTGGTGCCAGATGCCGTAGATTCAGCCGTAGCTGGAACGCCACGTAGCTCTGTGATGCCGGTTTGCTTGTTGTATAGATTGAGGCGAGGCTGTCCGTCTAGAGTGTACACTCGCACTGCAATATCAGGAGTCTGAGAGAAGACTAATGTACCTTCTGGTAGTGTGCCTTCAGGTAGATTCGTTACCTCATCTTCAGCTTCTGGAGTTTGTGCTAGCTGACTGATACGAACACGTTTTGAGCTAGACAAAGGGGTTATGGCGGAGGTTAATTCTGGCTGTGCGGTTGATCTTGCGATCGCCTCAAACGGAACCGATCCACACACAGCTACTATTGCTAAACCTGATCCAATCGCTTGAGAAAAGAGTCTTATATTCATCTTATATTCATAATTGAATGCTACCTTTTCGCTCTTAGTTAGTGCTTATGAGATTAGTGCTTATGAACTCGCCAGACAGACACTGATAAAGACAACGCTTGCTGTCAGTTAATACGACCACAATACAGAAATAGTCAGCCATTGAGCGCTATGCTAACTTGTCACTATTTTACACTACCTAGTGTCTTCTCGAAATGAACTTCGATACCTACGACCCTCAAGATCTTTATGACGAATACTTTGTTGCAGCAGGGAAACTTCGCCCAGATTTAGCGCCTATCTTGGAGTGGTTTCAATCGCTGCCATCTCAGAATATGAGCCAAATAAAGGCCAAGCTAGAAGCTGTTCTTGAAGAGTTAGGGGCAACTTTTAGCCTTGATGACGAAGAGCGGGTACTGCCTTTCGATCCTGTACCCCGAGTCATTACTGCTGAGGAGTGGCAACGTTTGACTGCTGGTCTAACGCAGCGCGTCACGGCGCTGAATATGTTTTGTGCCGATGTGTATGGCGATCAGCGCATTATCCATGAGGGTGTGATTCCTCGCGACGTAATTGAGTCAGCTCTACGGTTTCGGCCTGAGTGTATGGGAATGAAGCCGCCTCAAGGTATCTGGTGTCATATCAGCGGCATCGATTTAGTTCGCAATAGTGACGGCAACTGGTATGTACTAGAAGATAATTTGCGCGTTCCTTCTGGTATTGCCTATGTGCTAAAAAATCGTCTGGCGATGGAGCGAGTGCTGCCAGAGCTGATGGCAGCGTTTGATCCTAGGCCGGTAGCAGACTACGCTCAACAACTTAGATCGGTGATGGATCTGATGACGTCTGATTCTCATAGTCCTGAATTCAATAGTCATATGGCTGTGTTGACGCCTGGCGCTCATAGCTCTGCCTACTTTGAGCATCAGCTTCTAGCCGAGCAGATGGGTATTGCGTTGATTGTCCCAGACGATGTGACTATGTCAGAGGGATATCTTTGCTATCGCACTGATAAGGGTTCTCAGCGGTTGGATGCAATATATCGGCGAGGTGATACTGAAATGTTTGCCGACCTGGATTTAGGAGAGGACTATCCCGATAGTACGGCTACCTTAATAGATCTGTGTCGGCAAGGGAAGCTGGCGATCGCAAATGCGATCGGTGCTGGTATCGGCGACGACAAGGTGATCTATGCCTATGTGCCAGAGATGATTCGCTTTTACCTAGATGAGGAGCCGCTGCTGCCAAACGTGCCGACCTATCTATGCTGGCGAGAGAGCGATCGCGACTATGTATTAGACCATCTAGAAGAACTGGTGGTAAAAGCAGCCAGCGCTGAAGGCGGAGATGACATGCTAGTCGGCATCAATTCCACCGCTGAAGAACGGCAGGCCTTTGCTCAAAAGATTCGTGATAAGCCCAGAGAATATATGGCACAGCCAACAATATATCTCTCACAAATCCCGACGGTAGTAGAGGGCGGCATTGAGGGTCGGCACACGGATTTGCGCCCCTATGTACTGCATAAAGACGACGAGATTTATGTGCATCCAGGTGGACTGACGCGAGTAGCCCTAGAAAAAGGCAAGCTAGTCGTGAACTCATCGCAAGGTGGTGGCGCTAAAGATACCTGGGTACTGAAGTAGTGCTAGCCTAAATCGCTGAGCGAGTGAGTTGGGGGATTATCTCGGCTACTGTATCTGCTTCGAGATACGTCTTTTTAGCAGCTCGAAGAGTCTGTCATCGTCTTGTCTCTGCAAGGCGCGGCGGGGAATGACGCTGAGATCGCGTTCTCCATGATATAGCAGGTAGAATTCCTGATCGCGCTGCCATGAGTGATAAAACGACCACTTTACTTCTGAGTCAATTTCATCTGTTTGAAACCTGATGGCGTCTTCTCGAAAGCGCAAACGATACTCTGACTTTAGCTTTGGCTGCGAGCGGTAGATGATTTGAGGTAACAGCAGCAGTGAGTAGAGAGTGAGGGCTAGAAGGCAGACGCTTAGAACAATGAGCAGCCACGCAAAAAACGGGATGCCAACCGATTGCAACAGATAGATCCCAACAGCGAACATAAAAACGCTAACTGCACCGTCGCGCCAGAGGTTAAGCTTGGTTTTGTAGTAGCGCCGAATAGCACGGATATATTCACTCCTCCTGATTGTAAAAATGACATCAACAAAATCTGCCAAGACAGACTGACCTCATGGTTTTCTAGGGTGAATGGGTATTCAATCTACTCAGTTTGCCTACCAGCCGACAGTCTGAGCAATTGTTTGAGCGAGTACCTCATACTTGAAAGGTTTGGTAATTATGCCATCAACCCCTAAAGCCATAAATTCTTTTTGGTCGCTAACGTCTGTGTTGCCTGTCAGTAGGAGCACGGGAATAGTGCGAGTTGACTCACGGTCCTGAAGCTTCTTGTAGACAGCAATCCCGTCTTCTTCTGGCATGACAACATCAATCAAAATTAGATCGAGTGGCTTAGACTGGGCAATCGAAATGCCTTCTTTTCCAGAAGCGGCCGTCCATACAGTCCAGTCCGTCTTACTTTCCAAAGAAAGTTGAATAACCTCCCGTATTCCTTCATCGTCATCGACGACTAATACTCGCTTCGCCATTTTGCTATCCTATTGCCGCTATGCGATCACTGCCATTCTATTACCAGCAATCAAATCGCCGGGTTTAATTACTGTTTAACGACCAAAGATGCAGATCTGGTTGCGTCCGGCTGCTTTAGCACGGTATAGAGCCTGGTCAGCGCGACGGTAGAGCATTTCAACTGTTTCTCCATCCGCAGGCGCAGTCACCATTCCACCACTGAGACTAACTTGAAACTCTAGTAGCAGATCTGATTGGTAGAAAGCGGATGACTTTGCTTGAAAAATATGCTGACCAAAACTCTCGCGCAGCGTATTCAACCGCTGCAGCGATCGTTCCTTGGAGACATTATATAAACCCACCACGAATTCTTCACCGCCCCAGCGAGCAACCACATCTTCACCTCGAAAGGAGTTGCGCAAATACTCTGCGAATACCTTTAACACCTGATCGCCGACATCATGACCATAGCGATCGTTGATTTGTTTGAAATGGTCCAAATCTAAAAGCGCCATACATAGCGGAACACCTTGACGAACCGATAGTCTAAGCAAACGTTCCAGCGTCTCTGCCGACTGACGACGACGGCTCAGTCCCGTGAGGCTGTCAATTTCTGCTAGCTTCCTCAAGAGCCGCTGCCGCTCTAACCGATTCAAGATACGTCCAATCAACTCATGGTCAACCACTGGCTTGCTAATATAATCATCAGCTCCTGCCTCGAACACTTCTCTCACAATTTCAGGAGCTGTGTGGGCTGACAAGAATAAAATTGGAATTTGTGCAGTTCTTGGATCGCTGCGAATTACCTGACAAAGCTCTAGTCCATTGAACTGTGGCATCTCAAGATCTAGTATCAATAGATCAGGCAAAGTCTTCTCTAATGCTTGCCAAAGCTGAGTCGGCTCAGATAGAAGCGTTAATTGAAATCCCCACGGACCCAGTAAACTTTGCAAGTGGAGCAATGTTTCAGGATTGTCATCTAAAGCCACAATCCGAACGTCCGTAGAGGCCCGCTTGGTAACCGTATAAGCGACAGTTTCTAGTATCTGAGCTACGTCCATAGGTTTGTGCAAGAAGGTACACCCACCAGAGCGCACTACGTTAACCCGCGCGGTTAAAGAGTCTTGTTCACTGATAACTAGAATTGGCAAAGAGGGATACTCACTCGTGAGTTCGGCTAAGAATGCAATTCCCTCACCCCAGCTTGGAGCACAACTTGGATCAAAAGTAACTACGTTAGGTAGCTGCTGAGCCAATCGCCGCCGGGCTTCAGTAAGTGAATGGGCTACTTGAGGATAAAGGCCTGAAATTGAAGCTTGGTGAAGCAACGACTCAGTCATGTGTTGATCGCTATCAATAATCAGCCAGTCGTAAACGACAGAAGATTGATGTCCTGATTGATGTCCTAACGTAGGAGAATATAAAGCATCCAAGACTGTACCCGTAGCTGATTTAGTGACTGATGCGTTGTTGCTCTCTAGACGGGGATAAGTTACGAAAGTGGCAGGCGTTAGATTGTCTGCAAAAGCACTAGTACTAGACTCAAGAGAACTAGAGTCAAAAGAAGAGTTGGATATAGAAGCGTCAGGTTCAAAGCGCACCAAAGAGTGCTCTAGTGAGTCAATTAGCCTCTCCAACTGTTCGATTTGTCTCGTGGTTAGGGAGGAAGTCATACTCAAATAGATTTCAATTTGGCTGGCTATCTGCGAGGCCTGATTCAACCCAAAACTACCCAGCGTGCCCTTTAAAGTATGAGCAGCAGCTTGCGATCGCCTAAGCACTGCATTCTTTTTAGTGTCGTTATCCGTTGCTTTTGTATCTACCGCTTTATGCCGCTTAGCTAAATGCGTTGAATCTTGAGCCTGCAAGAAGGGAATTACCTCATTCAAGCTAACTGCTAGCTCTAGATACTTTAGACAGTGCTGATTCCAGGTAGCGCTTAGTGGATCTAACGACTGTGTGTGCGAACCTTTAGAATCTAGAGGTTTCGGTGCCACCCCTAAGTTTCTTTCTAAAGTATTTGTTGTCTTAGCAGACATGGAAGCTGCATAGCTCACTGAGTCTAGACGGACATTCGACCAAGCTAATAAAGGTGAAGTGTGAGGCTGTTTGTGATGGAGTAACGAGCGCACCTTTATTAGCAGCTGATCTAAATCCAACGGCTTAGTTAAATAGCTGTCAGCGCCACCTTTTACACCGATTATTTTCTTAGCTACGGCTTCTTCTACACTCAAGAGTAAAATTAAAATGTCGCGGCTTTGGCTCCGAAGCCGTCGACAAAAATCGATACTCTTCAGTTCGGATAAGGACAAACCCAGCAGTACTAAGTCATAGTTGCTTCGCCTAGCTAGGCCTAATACAGACACTTCGTCAGAGGCAATATCTACCTGATAATGGTCCATCACAAGCGCACGCTCTATACGCTTGGACAAAGCACCGTCGGTTTCAACTATCAGAATTTTCGTTGTAGGTACTATCATAGAGCTTCCAAACTACTCATGCACTAATATCGGCACTCGCTTAAAAGCAGGTGTATGAGATTTAGGGTCAATCTCTGCTTTCATCAAAACATTGGCTTCGGGATAGAACATCAAGGCCGCACCGGGTCGAATCGCACCGCTAATGATTTCGATGTCGCTAAGCGTGCCAGCACTACCTTGAATGGTGACGCGCTGATGATTCAAAAATCCACCCGCTTTAATATCTTTTGGATTCATGAGGATACACTGCCGATGAGGTATACCTCTATACTTATCACCAGGCCCATAGACAATAGTATTATGCTGTCGATAGCTACGAGCAGTAATGAGGGTGAGTTGCGTTCCTGGCTGACTACCAAGTTCACTGTCCACCGATAGGCTCAGATCTGGTAACGGCGTCAGCGGCATTTTGGCCTTGCCAGAGTCGGTTTTGAACCTAGGTGTCGTGAAGATTCGCCCAGCAATGGTAAATTCTGCCTTGGTCTTGTCAATCTCTCCTATCTTTTTGTAGCCAGGGATGGTTTTAGCAATTAACTCGCGCACGTAGCGGGTATCTTGCAGCTTGCGCCAATCAATTGGGGAATTGCCATGAATGCGGTGAGCTAGCTCGGTGAGCAGATGAACTTCTGATACTAGGTCTGCAGTGTTTAGATGACTTTTACCTTCGTCGTTGAGGCGGACAAAGTTATTACCCGACTCAACAGTGGTTTTGTGAGGATTCTCGAATCGGTTGAAGACAGGAAGAATCAGCGTTTGCTTTTGACCTAATCCGTGAAAGTGACCTAGGTTTGGTTTGGTGGCGACATAGATGATTGTGTCTATCTTGCTAAGAGCGCGCTCAGCCTGGGTTAAATCTGGATTGGCTGCATAGAGATTGCCTCCTAGGCAAAATAGGGTATCTACTTGCTCCTGGTCAGCAGCTTCGATCAAGGCGCGAGCATGATAGCCCGGTTCGCGTTTGAGAGAGCGTCCGGTAATCTTCTCTAAAGCTTCTCTAAGGGCGGGTTTAATATCGTTTTTGACGCCCATCGAGCCGAAGCCCTGCACATTCGAATGTCCGCGAATAGGCATCACGCCCGCACCCATTTTACCGATATTGCCAGTGAGTAAGGCGGTATTAGCGATGCTGCAGACGTTATCAGTGCCATTCGCTTGATGAGTAATCCCCATTGCCCAGGCAAAGACAACTTTCCTAGCCTGAGCGATCAGTGTAGCTGCCGCCTCTATATCTGCTTTAGGAATGCCACAGATCTCGGTGAGCGTCTCCCAGTTAGCCCGTTGAGCTTGCGCTATCACGGCTTCCCAACCTTCTGTATGAGCTTTTAAAAAGTCCCTGTCGATTAGATCTCTTTCGATTAAGGATTTTTGGATGCCAACGAACAGCGCCAGATCGGAGCCGGGAACAGGCTGTAAGAATAAATTCGCGATATCTGAGCCAGGGACCAGGGACTTGACCGGGAAAGAAGGTGAGCCGTATTTGACCAGGCCAACCTCACGGATAGGGTTAACCACTAAGATAGTGCCACCGCGATCGCGCACCTTGATCAACTCATTCATCAGCCGAGGATGGTTCGCTGGCGCATTCGACCCTACTAACACCACACAATCAGTTTGCTTTAGACTCTCTAAGCTGACCGTAGAAGTCCCAGAGCCGAACATACTGCTAAGACCTGTGGTCGAAGGTCGATGGCATAGATCAGAGCAGTCAGCTAAATTGTTTGAGCCTAATAACCGCATCATTAGCTGTAGTATGTAGGCTGCTTCGTTAGACGAGCGCCCAGAACTATACGCAGCGACTCGAGTCGGCGGCTGACAAAACGCTTCTGCCATCAGTTCATAAGCTTTCTTCCAGGTGATGCGCTGGTAGTGAGACTCACCGGCGGTCAGCATGACAGGAAAACTTAGCCGTCCTAGCCGATCGGCCTCCATTGAGCTGAGTGTCCGTAGATGATCGATGCAGTGTGTTTCAAAAAAGTGAGGCGCTACAGGCGGTTGAAGCTCAGCGATAATCGACTCCATGCTCTTCATGCAACGCTGCACTTTCTCACCAGCCTCGTTTGTAAAGCCGCCCTTTTGCCCTCCCGTCCCCCAAGCACAGGACAAACACGCACTCTTATGAAACAACGTTTTCCATACAGGTAGACCTTTAGAAGAAAGCGTATTTTTAGCCCAGTATTCTATAACGGGTAACCCGCCACCAATTTCCTTGCCCGAATGCTTCTCTAGCTGCCCTTCGGCTGGCTGTTCCGATAGAGAAATCTCCATGCTCCCCGTCTCGGTTGTTGGGCCGGCTGTCGATGAGGAGAAATCTTCCATGAGAGTTACTAGGCGAGCTGTTTTCGAAGGTCTAAGTTAGCTAAGCGGATGGATCGTAATTGTTTGGCTACTGACAAAAACTAAAAGCGAAACAGTTATTTCTCCTTCCTGTAGAGCACCATTCTAGCTATTAAAACGTAATTGAGTTACCCTCACTGAATATCTGTTTGTATTGAAGTATAAAAGACAACTAGTTACGAGATTTAACCAGCGACTAATTCATAGAACAGTATCACAAGAGTTTTTGTCCGTAGATTAGTATTTATCTATTGTGTCTATTGATTCTATTGTGTCTTCTATATAGCAAAGCGTGGATGTATACTCTTCGAAAAGGCAGAGCCTACGCACTTTGCTATGGCACTCTGCGCTATAAGAAAAGGGGTGTAGCCTTCCTAAGTGTAGTGGAGCAAAGTGCGGAAGGCTCATATGTTAGGTTAGTCATTCAGTCAATGTGATCTGAGCCGTTTCTAGCATTGTTTAGTCACTAGACCACTTTTAGCGAACAAAGAAATTTTCCCAGAAAGATACATCAAAGTGGAATACAAGGGAATGTCAGACTGCTAATCCTATAGTCTATTTGAATAAACTAACTCGAAAGAATGAATTCAAAGTAACAGATTAGAAGATTCTGTTGGCAACAGTACTGACCACAACGCAGTTCTTCATCTTGAGAAAGTGTTACTGTTTCTTCAAATGAGTCATAGATACATAGGTATGTTTCTTAATCCTATATCAGTATCTTTTACATGATGAAAGTCTCTTCCTCAAAAAATAAGAGGCTTTCACTTTGATTTCATCATTAATTGCCAAATCCAGTCACTTTGATGATTTTAATATACAAGACAGTCTTTTTGTCATCTACCTTTTCAAATTTTTCTAAGAACCAGTAGGTTAGAGAGATTCTAAAAAGTGAAGAAAATAAATCTACTTCGAACAATATCGAGTGCAGTCACAGAGCTATTGTTCTTACGATGAGCTATAGCATAAGTAGAAGAGTACTTTGACCCTTTTGATAGTACTTCTAAATCTATAGGAGAGTTTTTCCGCTGCTCTTGTATTCGCGACGAACCAAAGCTAGAGATGGGTAAGAACGAGAGAGTTATTCTCATTCTAATGTCTTATTCCTTAGCCGTTTACGTAGATATTTAGAGGTCAGTAAGTTTGGAGCTCAGTTGTTTTATCTATGGACTACCAGTTATTCAAGCATTCTCGGACTGCGTTCCTCACCTTAATCGGGTTTTTCTCGTCTAGCAGATAGTACCGGAGCCGAGATTCAGCTTCTTCGTAGTCAATCTGCTGAAGGGCGCTGTGCGCATGTATTCGAATTCGTGAGTCTGAATCTGCTAATAGAGGAATCAGCACGGTAATTGCATCTGTTTGGCCTAACCTAGCTAAGGCTGATACAACAGACTGCTTTAGATTTGGTGAATTATCGGTAGAAACGTCAGGAAAAGGATTAGCAAGAAAATTATCAGCCGATTGTACAGATCTTCCAAGCCAAGCAATTAATGGTTTTGCAGCGTAAGGCCTGAGACTATGCTGATGAGTTTGACTTAACGCTCTCGCAATTTCTGGCTTGATAGTAGGCATAATCATCGGCGCGCTCTGCTCAAAGGCGATCGCTAGCGACCGGATAGCATTCTCTGTATCTATCCAGCCTAAAGCGCGGACAATTGCCGCTTTGACCGAGGTAGCTACGGGCTGAACTAGGGCTTGACCAAGAGCAACCACAGCGTCTTCGGTCCCTAATCTACCTAAAGCGATCGCACTTTCTGCGGCGATTTGAGAGTGATCGTGTCGCAAACATTGCTGCAGGGGGTCTACTAAATTGATGTTCGATAGCAAATCGCTACGTCGCCCGAGCGTACGAATAGCCTCTATACATATAGCGACGTCGGCATCAGTCTCAGCCTCTAACGCGGCTAGCAAAACAGGTGTGATTCGTGGGTCGTGGAAGCTACCAAGCGCTTCAATAGCCACTGCCCGAATCTCTGCATTGTCGTCTTTAACAACACTAAGCAAAGGCTCTATCGTCGCGCTGCGGCGAATATGTGCGAGCACTTTGACAGCTACGATTCGCCGTTCTATAGGCTGGTCAAGGCTAAGCAGGTCGCTGACCGTATCAATGGCGCTATTGCCAATACGGATGAGTGCGTTGCGCACCTCTATTTTAAGATCTTCATTTTGAGTGGTTGCTAATAGGTGCGCGATCGCCTCGATCCCTTCAATCTGGTCAAACTGACTGAGAACGCGAACTAAGAACCATTGGGTATGAAGATCGCTGGCTGTTCGCAGGCGATTGACTAAGTAGGGGACCGGATGATCGCCCCACTGTGCTATCTGCCGAGATAGTTGCTTAGCATCTTGCCACTGGCTATGAAAATCGTTTTCTTCGAGCGAGGCGATCGCCTGATCAATCACTTCTGCCATAGATTTTTCAGACATAGGCAAACTTGCGGATGCAGTATTTTCTGTAGAAGAAACTGATTTTGAAGGAACCGAGTTCATAGGCAATATTGCTAAGTACGCTTTTTAATCATCAATACTAGAACAGCAACTTTCGTAGGAAAGATAATTCCTCCGATCACAGCTGCCACTACCTTGCCTAGCTAGCGACTAACCAAACTAGTGATAGCTGCTGCCTATGCATGAACGCTCAAAAATAACCGTCTGCAATCAACTACTTATTTCATACCTACTTTTCTTGCAGGAAGGGAGCAGATGGAAAGTTACAACATCAGGCTTCATCCAATATCAATCCTAAGCATGCCTAAGATTGCGCGCCTGCGGCGCAGACGAGAGCACAAAACGCATATGTACCATGCATATAATGCAAACAAGGTCTGCCTACGGACATAAACAGTAGTAGATAATACAAAACAGGACAGTGAATTTCCATATCTTAGTTTCAACTCAATAGATAACGAGTTAGACAAACCCTAAAACGGTTCCTTATAAGCGTGGTAGGTAGGCATAGTAGTTGCTAATAGTGATTGGTATGCCTACCACTTTCTTAGTTGTCTTACCTTCGTTTTTGTTGTGTAAAAGCGCTTCTCTTCTATTGTATGTGTCACAGGATTTTATAGGTTTTGGAGATGCTATAGGTTTTGAGAGGCTAATTTTGTAGGTTGAAGATAGCTTCCGTGTAGAGTACTTGTTGGCCAGATAGTATTAGCAACATCCTTTGTTTTTGGAAAAGAGTTCTGTAGATAAAGGGTTTGACAATAGATTTCAACACTAGATTGTTAGCATTTGGATAGGCATGGTTACATCACCAAGCGTTTTAAAATCGAAAAGAGAAGAAGAGAAAAAGAATAAGTTTGAAAAGTATAAGGCCGAAAAAGATGGTCTAGCCGTCAAGGATGAGCTAGATAAGTTCGCTGAGATGGGTTGGGAAGCAATCGATAAAACCGACTTAACTGGCAGACTAAAGTGGCTAGGCGTTTTCTATCGTGAGGTTACTCCCGGTAAGTTTATGCTGAGAATGCGGATGCCTCATGGCATTCTTTCTAGCCACAAAATGCGCTTGCTAGCTGAGATTGTCGAGCGCTACGGCGATGATGGCTGCGCTGACATTACCACCCGCCAAAACCTACAGCTACGCGGTGTTCGCCTAGAAGATATTCCAGATATCTTTAGGCGCTTCGAGCAAGCGGGTTTAACTTCAATACAGTCGGGCATGGACAATGTTCGCAATATCACTGGCTCGCCAGTTGCAGGTATTGCTGCTAACGAACTGGTTGACACCCAGGGATTAGTGATCAAAGTACAAGATATGATCACTAATAACAGTGAAGGAAACTATGATTTCACCAATCTGCCTCGTAAGTTCAATATCGCTATCGAAGGCAGTCGTGAAGACTCTATCCACTCCGAGATCAACGATATTGCTTTTATCCCAGCCTTCAAAGATGGTGATGAAAGCAGTGAACTAGGGTTCAACGTTTTAGTTGGCGGATTCTTCTCCGCGCGCCGTTGTGAATCGGCTATTGCGCTCGACGCCTGGGTGCCGGTTGATGATACGGTGGTTGAAATTTGCCGCGCTATTCTAACGGTGTTTAGAGATAAAGGCTCTCGCGGCAACCGTCAGCAGACTAGGTTAATGTGGCTAATCGAAGAGATGGGCCTAGACGCTTTTCGCGCTGCTGTGGAAGAAGAAATGGGAACAACGCTCCTACCTGCGGCGCCTGAAGATGCCATTACTGAAGAAGGCAAAAGCGATCATCTAGGCGTACACCCTCAAAAGCAACCAGGCTTGAACTACGTTGGATTGCATGTGCCAGTGGGCCACATTTTTGCTGATGACATGTTTGAACTAGCCCGTCTAGCTGAAGTCTATGGCAATGGAGAGATTCGTCTAACCGTCGAGCAAAACGCCATCATTCCAAATATTCCTGATTCGCGTCTAGAAGCATTTTTGCAGGAAGCGCCTGTCAAGAAGTTTTCAATCGATCCTATGCCGCTTTCTAGGGCTTTAGTTTCCTGTACTGGCTCGCGATTTTGTAACTTTGCCATCGTCGAAACTAAGCAGCGGGCACAGGCCTTGACTGAGAAGCTAGATTCGCTGCTAACGGTAGACCAGCCAGTGCGTATGCACTGGACCGGCTGTCCAAATTCTTGCGGACAGCCCCAAGTTGCTGATATCGGCTTCTTGGGAACCAAAGCTCGAAAAGATGGCAAATCTGTAGAAGCTGTAGATATCTACATGGGCGGTAAGGTTGGTAAACACGCTCAGCTGGGCGAGCGGGTAATGAAAGCAGTTCCTTGCGAGGATTTGGAGGCGGTGCTCAGCGATCTACTAAAAGAGAAGTTTGGCGCTGCTGCCAAATAGCAAGCATCACGCTTACAAAGTGAGAACATACGGGTTTTAAAACGCTATAAGCGCACTTTCTACGGTGCCTTTATAGATAGTCGCCTTCCTTTGACGGAAGATCCCGGCCTGGCATCTGATACCAGCTTGTTGGGCCACAAAAAAGAAGCCTGCGGGCGGCAACCCAAAGGCTTCGAACTTATTCGTTTACGATTCGGCATTTTCCGAATCAAAACGTCTTTATATATAGGAGCATAGCGCAAGATGATCGGAGAGTTGTTTACGAAAGCAACTCAGGGCAGGTACAAAATTCTTCACCTGACTTGGTTTGCTTTCTTTTTATCGTTTGTTGTTTGGTTTAATTTCCCGCCCTTCGCAACAACGATTGTTCAAGAGTTTGGCTTAACGCCAGCGCAAGCAGGCACCATTGGTTTGTGTAACGTCGCTTTAACAGTTCCGGCCCGAATCATAATCGGCATGCTGCTTGATAGGTTCGGTCCTCGTGTTACTTACAGTTGCTTACTGATCTACGCGGCAATTCCATGCTTAATTTTTGCAACAGCGACTAGTTTCAACCAGCTAGTGGTTGGTCGTTTGCTGATGGGGATTGTCGGTGCTGGATTTGTGATTGGTATTCGGATGACCGCAGAGTGGTTCCCACCCAAAGAAGTGGGTACGGCTGAGGGTATCTACGGCGGCTGGGGCAACTTTGGCTCTGCTTTCTCTGCCTTCACTATGGTACTTTTTGCCATGGCTTTGAGCTTTCTACCCGGTTCGTTTAACTTCGGTGAACCTCAGCCTTTTGTTGTGTTAGGTATGCGCTTTAGCAGCGAAGTGTTGAACTGGAGAGCTGCGATCGCTGGTTCTGGTATTGTCGCTGCCCTCTACGGTATCTTCTACTATTTCAACGTCACCGATACTCCCCCCGGCAAAGTCTACAAAAGACCTAAAAGTGCTCGTGGTATGGAAGTTACCACAGTACGCGACTTCTGGTTTTTGATGGCGATGAACATCCCTTTGACTGCCATTTTGATGGTATTGGCGTGGCGTTTGACAAAGGTTAACTTCTTGTCAATTCCAGCAATGTATATCGTCTGGCTTTGCCTGCTAGGTCTTTATGCTTTTCAGGCTTACAACTGCTGGAGCGTCAACAAAGATTTGCTAGCTGGCCGCAAACGCTACCCCGCCGAAGATAGATACCGCTTTAAGCAAGTTGCTCTACTAGAGCTAACCTACATCGTTAACTTTGGATCTGAGCTCGCAGTCGTCTCTATTCTGCCTGCCTTCTTTGAAGGGACCTTTGGCCTAGATAAGGCCACTGCAGGTATTATCGCCGCTAGCTACGCCTTCATGAATCTAGTATCACGTCCTGGCGGCGGCATTATCTCCGACTCTGTTGGTAGCCGCAAATGGACAATGACTGTTCTACTAGCAGGGATGGGGGTTGGCTACCTCATCTTTAGCATGGTGGGTAGTGGCTGGTCTTTGACACTTGCTGTCTTGCTGGTAATGGCTTGTTCTTTCTTCGTACAGGCCGCAGAAGGTGCTACCTTCGCACTAGTTCCGCTGGTCAAGCCTCGGATTACAGGTCAGATCGCTGGTAACGTCGGTGCCTACGGTAACGTCGGTGCAGTTGCTTACTTGACTACCTTGCTACTGCTTAAAGAGGCGTTTGTGCCTGCTGGCGATCAAATTGATCCTGCCCTCATAGCAGCGGGTACTGCAAGAGCTAATGCTGCCTTCTTCCAAGTGCTGGGCGTTGCTGGCTTAGTGGTTGCCTTCCTATGTGCTTTCTTCCTAGATGAGCCTAAGAATTCTTTTGCCGATGCTCACGAAGGCGAAGAAGAAACAGTGGTTGCACCTTCTTCCTCGATGCTTAGCTAATAGGGTGATCGAGTCATTAGTAGTTCGGTAGTGCTGGTGACTTGAGAAGGGTGTTCTTCATAGTACAAAGCAGCCTTTTTATCAGCTATCCGTATACAAAGGGGGAGCGCTAAAGCAGTCGTTCCCCTTTTGCCTATAGACATATTCGACAATAGTGATAGTTTCTGCTTCTAGTACGCAATTTTCTATACACAATCTACAAATACGCTGACTATGTATCGATCTTATCTGATAGCAGTAATGACGAAATGCCACGATAAAGAGTCAGGTTAAAGGAGATTAAATGGTGTCCCGGTTTAATAATCCACCCGCTGAAAAGTCCTTATCTACAAAGACACTTTGCCCATATTGCGGTGTTGGTTGCGGACTAGAGGTGTTTCCGCCAGCGCGGCCTGGCCGTAAAATTACGCGCGATAGTCAGGGACGGCCGATCTGGCAGGCAGTAGGGAACAAGGCCCATCCTTCTAGTAAGGGACAAGTCTGTATCAAGGGTGCTTCAATTGGTGAGTCAATTGATCGGGATCGGCTGAAGGCACCAATGATGAGAGATTCGCTCGACCAGCCGCTTCAACCAGTCAGTTGGGACGAGGCATTTAATCGCATTACCCGTGAAATTCAACAATCAATTGCTCAACGCGGTCCTAATTCCATCTGTATGTATGGCTCTGGGCAGTTTCAGACAGAAGACTATTACACAGCCCAAAAGCTACTGAAAGGGTGCATTGGCACTAACAATTTTGACGCTAACTCACGTCTGTGTATGTCTTCAGCGGTGGCTGGCTACACGCAAAGCTTTGGCTCAGATGGTCCGCCCTGTTGCTATGACGATCTAGAAGCAACAGATTGCGCGTTTCTGATTGGAACGAATACCGCCGAGTGCCATCCGATTGTCTTCAATCGGTTAAAAAAGCACCACAAAAAGAATAAAGCAGTCAAGCTAATCGTGGTGGACCCCCGCCGCACCGAGACAGCCAAAGATGCAGATCTCCATCTCGCTATTAAACCAGGGTCTGATATTGCGCTGCTAAACGGTATTGCCTATTTGTTGATTCGTTCAAATCAGCATGACCCTGTTTTTATTGACTATTGCACAGATGGCTTCACCGAGTACGCTCAGGTAGTCTCTCATTATCCGCCCGAACGTGTAGCCGAACTTTGCGGCATTACCGTCGATGAAGTTGAGCTAGTGGCCAAACTGTGGGGAGAGTCGAACAATGTACTCTCTTTATGGTCGATGGGCGTTAATCAATCGACTGAGGGCACTGCTAAAGTGCGTACCATCATCAATTTGCATTTGATGACAGGCAACATTGGCCGAGCAGGCGCGGGTCCGTTTTCTTTGACAGGTCAGCCCAATGCAATGGGTGGACGAGAAGCCGGAGGACTAGCGCATATTTTGCCAGGCTACCGATCGGTAAAGAACGCTGCCCATCGCCGTACGCTGGAAAAAGCTTGGCAGCTGCCAGAAGGTAGTATATCTCCTGAACCTGGGATGGCGGCTTGGGATATGATATTGGGCCTAGAGCGTGAAGAAGTTGGCATATTGTGGATTGCTGCGACAAACCCGGCAGTCAGTATGCCCGATATCAAACGGACGCAGGCGGCTCTATTGAAGTCACCATTTACTGTTTGTCAAGATGCTTACTACCCAACAGAAACAGCTGCTTTTGCCCACATGGTGTTGCCAGCGGCGCAGTGGGGAGAAGCGGATGGGGTGATGACCAATTCTGAACGGGTGGTGACCTTTTGCCCAGCGTTTCGCGATCCGGTGGGTCAAGCAAAGGCGGACTGGGAGATTTTTGCTGAAGTAGGGCGTCGGCTCGGGTTTGCCCAGCAGTTTAATTTTGTCGATGCGGCGGCGGTCTATGATGAGTTTGTCTCGCTAACATCAGATCAGCTATGTGATATGAGCGGGCTTAGCCACGAACGCTTAGCGGCCTCTGGACCGATTCAATGGCCAGCGCCCATTAGCGAAACCGATGAAACCGCAGCCGATAAGTTTGATAAGCGACTGTATACAGACTTCCGCTTTTTGACAGAAAATAGCCGAGCGAAGTTTGCCGCTTTCCATGCAAAAGGCCTAGCAGAGCCCCCGGATGATCAGTTTCCCATGGTACTGACGACAGGTCGGTTGCTAGGCCATTGGCATACACAGACGCGGACGGGCAGAATTGAGAAGATTACGACTAAACATCCGCGTCCGGTACTAGAGATCAATCCTAAAGACGCACAGCGATTACAGGTGCAATCGGGGGATTGGGTTGAGGTGCGATCGCGTCGTAGCTTTGCCAAACTACCCGTCCTTGTCACTCAAAGCATTCGCCGAGGCACTGTATTTATGCCCATGCACTGGGGTTTTCTTTGGGCTAAAGACGCCGAAGTCAATGCGCTTACCCATCCTGCTGCTTGTCCGATCTCGCTTCAGCCTGAACTCAAAGCCTGCGCCGTTCAGCTCGTGCCAATAGCTGCCCCAGCAGAGCAAGCCCCACCCGAAACAGCTATGCAACTACTAGAGATGGTGCAGCCCTCTCAGGCAGCCAAGAAACAAGCTATCAGCGTTGGCCTGTAGTTCCGTTCCTCGTCCGTAGCGGTTCTGTAGGGCTAAAGACTGTAATATGAACCCGTAAGTTTCGGTGGCGGCATCAGTTCAGGGGTGAAAAAATTTACTCGCAACAATCTCAGTGATGAAGGTTTCATGCGAAACGTTGAGCGATTCGAGGGTTGGATTTCCAAGCTGCTCTCAATCGCCATGATCATGGTGATCATCGTGGTCGTCTTTGATCTATTCACATACTTGTTTACATCTCTTGGCACAGAGATGCTAAACCCCGCATCGCGTAATCCCGATACCTTTTTTGGCCGAACCCTGCTAGACATCTTTGGTCTGTTTCTTAGCGTTTTGATTGCGCTAGAAATCCTAGAGAATATTACGGCCTATCTGCGAAAACACGTCGTGCAAGTAGAGCTAGTCATTGTCACTTCTCTAACAGCAGTTGCTCGTAAGATTATCATCTTGGATCTAAAGGAAGTCTCTGGAGTGAGTTTGATTGGACTTGCGATCGCAATTCTGTCTCTTTCTATCAGCTATTTCATTGTCAAAAGCATCCACGCTGATAGATCGTCATGAACTTTTATGAGAGCTAGATACATCTGTTTACAAAAACTGAACTACTATTAATAAATAGTTAAGAAATGGATCAGCCGATGAAGTACACCGCTTCGCAATCAACTAGAAAGACTTCCAAAGAGACTTTGACAAACACTTTACTTAAAGTAGCCGTCATGATGACAGTAGTGTTTGGGTTGGTAATCACTAGCTTCGTAGACGGTGCTATGGCCTACAACATCGACTATGGAATGGACCAAGCCCGGGGTGCGAAAACCATCGAATACTACGGCGAGCCTGTACGCGAGATCGTCGAGCAAACGATGAAAAACAACGTCAATCATCCTGAACCAAAGCCGACGTCCCAGAACTCTTACCAGAGAGAAAGCAAGCTGAATACATTACTACCTGAAAGACGAGGTGAAGCTTTTTCTCTAGATAGATTTCTATCTATGAGAGAAACTAGTAACCCTAACAAGTAAGGGTTCTAGCAGAGACAAAGACCTTAAACTTAGCGAGTAAGAAAGTCACTTGTTAGGATAGCCTTGACACGAGAAACGCCGATAGTCTCGGCGTTTCATCGTTGGTGCAATTATCTTATACAGCAGGCACGTTTAGCTGTTTGCCTGTCTCGTTCGAACGATGGGTCAGATCCATTAATAGCTGTGAATAGATCCCTTCTGGCATCGCTGGAGCTGTCACCTTACCGGCTTCAATGCAACTAACCCAGTGATTGACAACGCGGACAAACGGAGCAATCCGACCATCTGAGTAAACCTTGGGAAAGGCAAGTTGTTCAGGTTCTGGTATCTCCTTTAGCTCTGCGCCTAGCTCACTAGCAAATACTTTGAACCCATTGACATAGTCTTTTTGACTAGGATTGCCCAGTACCAAAGTACCCTTATCGCCATACACTTCAACGAAGTGGCCACGCCCAGCATAGCTCACAGCACTTAAGGTGATTTGGCAAAGTGTTCCATCTGCCAGCGTTAGCGCGATCACACACACATCATCAGAATCGACTGGCTTCATCTCACCCGTTTGAGGATCTGGCCGCTGTGGGATAGACGTGCTCAACGTAGCGCTCAGTTTGCTAGCTGGGCCAAATAGCCAGTTCACATAGTCAAACGTATGTGAACCAATTGAGCCCAGCGCGCCGCCGCCCAACGCTTTTTGCGCGTACCAATTCCATGCCCGCTTTGAACTAGCTCGGCTTGACGCTATCCAGTCAATTTTGATCAGCCGCTTTTTACCAACAATGCCTTGATCTAGTAAATTCGCAAAGTGCTGCCACGCTGGAATGAACCGAAACTCAAAATCAGGAATCGCAATCACTTGATGGTCTACAGCTAGCTGGTGCAGCTGCTTTGCCTCGGTCAAGCTTAAGGTTATTGGCTTCTCCAATAGCAAGTGTTTGCCTGCCTTGAGGATCTCTCTTGCCATATCGTAATGGGCAAACGGCGGCGTTGCTAGGGTCACAGCCTGGACACTTTCTTGCTCCAAAATCTCTTCTAAGCTACTGCTAGCAAAAGGAATATTATGGGCATCAGCGACCTGTTGAGCCTTTGTGCGATCGCCATTCCAGACCGCCACAACCTCTGTTCGGTGATGTGCCTGCAAACCAGGAATATGCACCTTTTGTCCAAATCCTGTGCCGACTACCGCTACACCAATACTGGCTGTCTTGATACTTGACATAGCCATCTACCCTCTTTCTCTACGCGCTTGATAAGAGCATACAGGTATAGCTGCCTAGAGCTGAGTCAAGCAAAAGACTATAAACAATAGGGAGCATAGGTAGATACTTAAGCAATCTGATACTAACTGATACTGAATAAAGCGCTTACCCATCAGTATTACGATCAATGTATAGAACTCAGCACTAAAATTGACTGTATGAATAAAACTGAGCAGCTACTTTCAAAGATCGAAGGCAATCCCTGGAAAGGACTTCAAAGAGCGGGCGAGCTATGGAGCACCTATAAAGCAGGCGATCGCAAGGTTCAATCGGTAGTAACAGAGGCATCTGATGAGCTAGCTCAAGTTGATTATGATGTGGCCATCTGTGGTGGAACCTTAGGAATTCTACTGGCCGCAACGCTGGCTCAGCGAGGATGGCGAGTAGCGCTGATTGAAAGAGGAGCGCTAAGAGGGCGCGATCAAGAGTGGAATATCTCCCGGCGAGAGCTGCAGACGTTCGTGCGGATGGGATTGCTCAATGAAGCTGAACTAGAAACGGCGATCGCCTCCCAATACAATCCAGCTCGAATTGCTTTCAACGGCGGTAAAGATCTTTGGGTAGAAGATGTGCTAAATATTGGCGTAGATCCAATTAGCTTGTTAGAGCAGCTCAAGCAGAAGTTTCTAATAGCAGAGGGCACACTTTTAGAGCACACTGCATTCAAATCTGCCAAAGTACATCCCAACGGAGTGGCTATTCAAACGGATAGCGGGCACGTGAGCGCCAGATTGCTGATAGATGCGATGGGGCACTTTTCACCTATAGTGCAGCAGGCACGAGCAGGTAAAAAACCAGATGCTGTTTGTTTGGTTGTGGGAACTTGTGCAACTGGCTACGAACAGAATGAATCAGGCGATCTTATTGTCTCTTTCACGCCTATTCAAAAGCAGTGTCAGTACTTTTGGGAGGCGTTCCCAGCCCGTGATGGCCGCACAACATACATGTTCACCTATCTAGATGCACATCCAAGCCGCCCAAGTTTAGTAGAGATGTTTGAAGACTATTTTGAGCTATTGCCGCAGTATCAAGATATTTCCTTAGAACAGCTAGACTTTGTCAGAGCCCTATTTGGCTTTTTCCCTTGTTACAAAGACAGTCCACTCCAATACAAATGGAATCGTACCTTACCAGTAGGAGATTCTAGCGGCAGTCAGTCGCCACTGAGCTTTGGTGGCTTCGGAGCAATGGTGCGTCATCTAGAAAGACTTGCCATTGGTATTGATGACGCGCTGCAGGCTAATCTGTTAGAAGCGAAGGCATTAGGCAAGCTGCAGCCATATCAGCCAAACCTATCGGCTACTTGGCTATTTCAAAAGTCTATGAGCGTAGGCGTAGACCAAACGCTACCACCTAATAAGATTAACCAAGTGCTCTCGACTATTTTTGAGGATATGGCTGCACTAGGTGATGAAGTTCTTCTCCCTTTTCTTCAAGATGTGGTTCAGTTTTCACCGCTAGCAAAGACAATGCTAAGAACGTCGACGCGGCATCCATTACTGGTATTGGGCATTCTGCCGCAGGTAGGAATAGCCTCCGTAGCTAGCTGGACGCGGCACTTCATGAATCTAGGACGGTATAATCTGTTGGATAAGATGCAAAGTGCTGTTGATAGTCGAGAAACATCAGATCAAAAGCAATACTATTCTGACCGTTGGAGAGACGCTGTAAAGTATGGATCTGGCAATGACTACGAATAAATAGTTACAGGGCGTTTTGATCTCTGAGGGTTAGCATGGGAAAATCTAGTGATCAATTGTTATTGCAACCTTCATGCCAGCCGTTCAGCACGAAATTGATTCTGTCAAGACCTCTGTTGAAGCTTCGCGACTTGAACCGACAAAGATCTATCAATTCTTGACCGACTGTCAGCAACAGGCGATCGCGTCTAATCAGCCGAAGATTGCCAGCCTTTCCTTTTCAATTCGAGCGATCGCATCTGGGGCCGTTTTAGCCACACTTAGTAATCCATATCAGCGCCACTTCTACTACGACTCGCCTCAGCAGTCTGACTTATCGAGGCAGTCAATGGTCGGTCTAGGCTGCGCGGTAGACTTTAGGGCGGCTGGAGGCAGTCGATTTTCTCAAGCCCAGGATTTCGTACAGTTCTGGGAAGCTCAGTTTGTCTATGCAAAGTTAGATAAAGCAGGTTTAAATAGATCAAGGCCGTCACTACCTGGCCACTTCTTTTGCAGCGCTACTTTCTTTTCAGATTCTGAGATCTCAAACAAGCTTGCAGCGAATGCAACGCCGACGCTGCAGACTCCATACTTTGAACCCGCTTACCTATTCGTACCTAAGCTTCAAGTTACAACCGTAGAGACCCGCCAGCTCGCCCACTCCATAGCGACGTTCAACTCCTTGATAACCGCGACAACAGATATTGAAAAAACTACTCACACAATCTACACCGAGCTGAATCAGCTAATCTCACTTAGCAACTTACCGTCTAGAATTAGAACAACTGCTACAGTCAGAAAACTGAAAGAAAGTTCAGGTAGAAGGCATAGTCATAGTTCTCACTACCGTACCCGCCACAATGACCTTACCCATTTCAAGTCGGCAGTCAAGGTAGCACTAGAACAACTACAAACTAGCCAACTACATAAAGTAGTTCTCGCGGATGTGATGGATGTCGAAGGAGCGCAGCCATTTGATGAAGTGCAATCGCTCCAAGCTCTCAGGCAAAATCATCCGGACTGCACCATCTTTTCTGTTAGCAACGGTCGCGGTCAATCTTTTATTGGCGCTAGCCCCGAACGACTTCTAAGCATCGCCGATGGTCGATTTACTACCGACGCACTCGCTGGCACGGTCTCACGCGGAACACTACCTAGTCTTGATATTCAGCTGGCTCAAACGCTGATCAACAGCAAGAAAGAACAGGTTGAGCACCGTCTTGTTGTTGAATTTATTGTGCGCCAGCTTAAATTGCTAGGCCTTACCCCCGAATACGATCCGCGACCTAAAGTGCTGCAGCTTTTACACGTTCAGCATTTGCATACCCCTATTAGTGCCAGTATCACACCGCCGCAGTCCGTCTCCCCTCTAGATATTCTCGCTAGGCTCCATCCGACCCCGGCTGTAGCAGGCGTTCCGCATCAGGCCGCCTGCGAGCTTATTCGTCAGTACGAAACCTTTGATAGAGGCCTCTATGCCGCGCCGGTCGGCTGGATAGATACTCAAGGGAACAGCGAATTCGTAGTTGGAATTCGCTCGGCTTTGCTCAATGGACAGAAGGCTCGGCTGTACGCCGGCGCTGGGATCGTTGCTGGCTCGGAGCCCGCGAAGGAACTCGCAGAAATCAAGCTAAAATTACAGGCACTGCTAAATGCCTTAGTCTGAATGTATCTGAACGTGTTGGTCTAGCGACTTCCCTTTGGCCTTCTATCTTCTGCTCCTTATGCCTTTTGAATCCATATGCCCATCGACTTTCGTAATACCAACAGTCTTTGGGCTTCTATAGCGGTCGAGACCCTTGCCCGTTTAGGGCTACAGACAGCCATCCTCTGTCCCGGCTCTCGCTCGACCCCGCTCACAGTTGCCTTCGCCAACCATTCTGGAATTGAAACGCTACCTATCTTAGATGAGCGCTCGGCCGCTTTTTTTGCCCTAGGCTGTGCAAAGCGGCAGCATAGTCCGGTGGCGATCGTTTGCACATCTGGCACAGCTGGAGCAAACTTCTATCCAGCAATCATTGAAGCCTATGAAAGTGGAGTACCGCTGTTGGTTTTCACTGCTGATCGCCCCCCGGAGATGCGCGACTGTGCCTCTGGTCAAACAATAGACCAGATTAAACTGTTCGGAGGATTTGTGAAGCGGTTTGTGGAAATGGCGGTACCGGTGGCGGATCTGTCAATGCTGTCGTACTTACGACAGACATTGGTCAGTGGATGGGAAAGTGCGATCACGCCACATTCTGCACCTATCCATTTCAACTGCCCTTTTCGCAACCCGCTAGCGCCGACCGCCAACAGCAGTACTCATCGGGTCAAATCGGCTTTCAATACAGAGAAATTTTTTCATTCGCTTTCTGTTCCAGTCACAACCAAAGAACATACTGACTTACTCACATCACTACCAATAGCAGACTGGCAATCTAAGGCTGGCATCATTATTGCAGGTCCGGCCAATCCTAGTGACCCCACTGCTTACTGCAAGACAATTTTCTATCTCTCACAGCTACTAGATTGGCCCGTTCTCGCTGAAGGACTCTCTGCACTCCGCAACTATCTTGCACTTAATCCTTTCCTTGTTTCTAGCTACGATCTTATCCTTCGAGACTCTCGCCGGGCAGCAAAACTGGTGCCTGAGTGTGTACTTCAGTTAGGCGCGTTGCCAACTAGTAAAGTCTTGCGTCAGTGGCTACAAAGGCATCAACCCCACCGTTGGATAGTCGGACCTCGGCGGAACTTAGACCCTTTACACGGACCGACTCATCGTCTTTTTCTAGATATTGAAGCTTTCACTCAACCTAATTCTGTTGAATCGCCTATATCTGTTGAATCGCCTATGTCTGTTGAATCGCCTGAAGATTCAAACTATTGTCAGCAGTGGATGATTTATGAACGTAAGATGCGTGGCACTCTCGAAGAGCATTTAACAGCAGAGCCAGATCTCGTTGAAAGTAAAGTAGTTTGGCTATTATCAAAACATCTACCAGAACAAACTCCCCTTTTTGTTGCCAACAGTATGCCAGTTAGAGACCTTGAGTATTTCTGGCCACCTAACGACCGTCGGATTCAACCAGTGTTCAGCCGTGGCGCGAATGGAATCGATGGGACATTGTCTACGGCGATGGGAATAGCTCATCGTAATAGACCCACTGTCTTACTCTCTGGAGATCTTGCCTTCTTACATGATACGAATGGACTCCTTAATACCGCTCAACTATGGGGTCATCTGACCATTGTGCTAATTAATAATGGCGGCGGTGGTATCTTTGAGATGCTGCCCGTAGCCAACTTTTCATCTACGTTCGAAGAGTATTTTATTACTCCGCAGCAGGTGGAATTCTCTTCTTTGTGTCGAACATATGGTGTAGAGCACCAGCTAGTACAAACTGTAGAAGCCTTTGTAGAGGCTATCAGAGTTTTGCCAGAGAAGGGAATTAGAGTCCTAGAAGTCGCTTGTGATAGAGTCACACCTGCTGAATATCGAAAACTTAGCGTCGCTAGAAGAAAGGCGCTTCTAAACTCAGCTTAGTGATTGATCGCTTTTTATGGAATTTGTTCAGAACGCTTTGCAAATGTGTTCTGCTGTCAATGTCACTGCTTCGTCACCGCTTCCGCTTGCAGCAAGGTCGTCGATACAAGCGGATTCATCGCGATCGCCAATCGTCGCTAGGCTATTCCACTTAGACTCCACGCCTTCTCTTTAGGTCTGAAAACATACACGATGATCGCCCGGCGTAGATTGACACAGATAGTACAGTGTGTCGGTAGTACAGTGTGCTAGCCAAATTAGTAAACCTTGGGCGGTAGCTAGCGCAGCAAAGACATGAATCATTCCTAACTTTACGAGGTTCACGATCTGAATCTATAGCGTGTTCGCAAAAAGGCTATTCCAGCTGGTACGTCAAAAGTCGATGTTTTCTATCGCAACACTTCTTATTCTCTAATGCTTCTTATCTGTGCAACCCCATTCCTACGTTAAGACACGACTAGTTACTACAGCTATACTTAAAAAATACTGTACATTTATACCTTTTGCGCTTTCGTAAACGTTAAGAGAGCTTTATAGTATTAAGAAGTGAGTGCTCTTGCTAACTAATGACACTTACTAAAAAGTGTAAAGTTTTGCTGCGACATGACTAGTTTATTTGAATGAGATTGACTACATTATGAGCAATCTGGTTGGCAATAGAAAACCCACCTTTGGTTGAAGCATGGACTTACTTCTTCGTGTCAACGTTTGATCATACGACTTTTTTTAGTCACACATTCAGTCCCACAGCCTTATAGATAGCCTTTTAGGGGCCAGTTGAACTTATGGAAACGCTTGAGTTTGTAATTTATCCAGACGGTCGGGTCAAGGAAGTCATCACAGGTGTCATTGGAACATCATGTGCTGAGGTTACCGCCGCTATTGAAGCCCAGCTAGGGGATGTTGTGGCCCATGAGAAAACGTCTGAGTACTATGCTCAACCAGTTCAAGTGTCTAGCACAAACTGCTCTTCCGTTGGTGGATTTGCCCAAAATTTTGCTCAGGCCAGGGTCTCTAGTAGCTGGTAGTACTAGTCACTAGCAGTGCTAAGAACTCTATTGGCACTGTGTCAGCTACTGTATCAGCTTTGTTTTTACCACCGTACATCTTACTTACTGTTTGTTTAGCCGGGTTCTAAAATGTCTCATTTCAGTCAAATTAAAACTAAGCTTCGTAATCTTTCTTCTTTACAACTGGCCCTAAGCGACGCAGGTGTTCGCTGGCAGGCTGGGCCTAAAGCTGTCAGGGGCTATCAGGGCGACACTCAGACCGCCGAGATCGTCATTGAGCAAGACAATGGTTATGACGTCGGCTTCAAGCAGAATTCACAGACTGGCAACTACGAACTGATAGCTGATTTACAGTACTGGAAGCAGCCTCTATCTGTACAAGGCTTTTTAAACAAAGTGACTCAGCGCTACGCTTACCACACTGTTCTAAATGAGTCCGTCGATCAGGGATTCCAAGTTTCTGAACAGGCGACTAATGAGGATGGCTCTATCCGTCTAGTGCTTCAGCGCTGGGGTGCTTAAGCCCATCGCAGTACTCGGATATAGTCACAAAATACATAATCATAGACATACATAATCATAGACAAGACTGTGCCTGTGTGTAGTGATAGCCGCTTTATCTATTGCTACACACAGCTTTCAAACAGAGGATAGTACAAGTGTCTAAGCACAAAGAGGGCGACCGCTCGGGTTTGGAGCCAGAACTGGGGGGTCAGTTACGATCTGCTCAGCAGCGTACAGGGTTAGAGCCTGAGCTGGGAGGGGCTTTTAGACAAAACGGAGTCTATGTAGACGAAATTTCTTGTATTGGCTGTACGCACTGTGCTCACGTAGCCCGTAATACGTTCTATATTGAGCCAGACTACGGCCGAGCGCGAGTAGTTCGTCAAGATGGTGATTCAGAGGCGCTAATTCAAGAGGCTATAGACACTTGCCCAGTAGACTGCATTCATCGGGTGGACTATACCGAATTGAAGCAGCTAGAGCGCGATCGCCTAACTCAAGTGATTCCTGTAATTGGCTTTCCGGTTGAAAAAGCGGTTATTGCTGCCCAAAGGCGTCGACGCACTGCCAAGCTTCACAAAAAGGCATCAAAAAACTAGCTGCTAGCTCTGTGTCCTATCTCGTTTCAATAACTTGTACGGTTCCATCATCGCTTAAAATAACGCGCAGTATCAGACTATCGCTTTCTGAACTCGTCGCAAAGGAAGGGCGAGCAGTGCTCGGTAAGATGCGTTCACGCTGCTGCTCTGCCGCTTCACTAAATGCTGTAAAGCTAAGAATATCTCCTGTATCCGATAGCCTAAGTTCGTACAGCAGTATGCCTTCACTTCCCCCTTGCCAACGCTGCTGAAAATAAGTTTGCACCTGGCTCACTATCGGCATGGATTGTAGTGCAAGCTCTGCAGGCGGCAGATCGTTCGGAACGGCAATAGCTGTGCTTCGAGCACTATCATTAGGATCACTACCAAGAACGGCCTCGCCCTCAGCAGAATTAATATCTGCCGCTGATGTAGTTTCTTCTAGCATCTCTATCCTTGGGACTTCCTCAGATTGCTCAGCAAGCCGGGATGCACCAAACTCTGCAATAGCAGGGGATGGCGTGGTAGGGAGTATCTCTGTTTGGTTTTGAGCTAGGTCCTGCTCAGTCGAAGTAGGCGAAGGCGCGGCAGTCAGCGTCTGTGGAGCAGAAGGAGCTAAAGTCGCTGATTCATCAGTAGACGGTAGGGCTGAATTGTCTCCAAGTCCTACCTGTGTTCTAGATAGAGACTGAGCCGTTTGACCTGACGAAATGTTTGATGAAACGTCGGGTTGGGTGTCCTCAAATAGCGCTTTGGCTGACTGAGTTTCATCATCACTTAGTGGAAGGTTGGGCGAAGAATTAGACGAAAAGTTAGGCGAAGAATCAGGCAAAGCATTCGATGAAGTGTCGAGCGAAGAATCTGGCGAGATATCGTCTGCTTGAGCTTGTTCTAATAACTGTACGGTTTCTGGTTCAGATACGTCAGCGCGAATAGTTACGTTATCTGCCGTCGCCACTTCTTGTAGCGTGGACTCTCTAGACCACAGCGCCGTAGTCAAGCCAACAGCAGCTAAAGCAGTGGCAGCAGCACTAGCCCACAGCCTCATCCGTTTGCGCAATTTACGCGGAGACCGTATGACATTCGTAGAGGGGTCTACTCGGTTATCGCGAACCGGCTGTAACAAAATGACGTTCTCACTGAGCTGTTCTGGCGCTATCGGGGGCAGCGTAACAACAGTCTGCTCATATTGGGTAAGAACTGTGTTGAGATCACAGAGTTGAAGATAGCTAAGTGGCTGTGGATACTCAAATTCTGGAGGGTACGCGCTCGTACGAGTACTAGATGAATCACTGTTAGATGGGTCATCGCTAGAAGAATCACTGCTAGATGAGTTATTGCTAGATAGCCCGCCAAGAGCGGGAACGGCTAGCGTCTGACGGGTCCGAATCTGGATATATCGTGTGATTGATTGGAGCACCGTGCCATCCCCTTCAGCGACTAGTCTTGGAACTCCTCGGGCTTCGTTCGCATTAGGATCAACCGCACCATCCGCTAGCCATAGCTTGAACGTCAAGCTGTCGGCAACTAGCCGATCTGACCACTGCGATAACGCCGATGGTCGCGTAGTAACTTCCAAGATGCAGCTACCAGCAGTGGAACGTTGTTTCATTGGATTGGCAGTGGGAATAGCCATGTAGAAACTGAACTTACCTATCAAACATACCTATCAAACAATAGTAGTGAGATAAAACATCATTCAGCGAGTTACTGATTTGGAAACAGCCGACCTCCTATGAATATCTATCGTCTTCTACCTCATCGAGCGGTTTAAGGGGAGGGATAATTACTTTGTAATCTGCTTCATAAACACCGTCTGGCCCGACTTCGTCAGTTGCTCTGTCTAAGTCTATGTCATCCTCCTCAGGTAGATAGTCATCCTCTGCCCAAGGCGGTTCGCCCCTTCCATACAGGCTGTCACCATAAATTCGTTTGCTGCTAGGTTGAGCAGAGCCAGTTTGCTCTAGATCATCATAGCCATCGTCAAAGTTCTCCCAGCCGTGTTCTAGTTCATCCCCATAGGGCTCAGCGTAGTAGGACTCTGGGTAAGACTTTGGGGCTTCTGCTGACGGATAGTATCCCTCATTTTGATTGTTCCAGCCGCTAGCGATGTCGTCAGCTATTCGCCCTACGTTAGTACCAGCATTCTTACTAAATCTGAATAGGTTATCAATGCCTTCTTCGACTACTGAGGGTTTGATCGCTTCCCAGTCGTTGATTTGTTCGACGGTTCGCCTCTCGCCCCAGTCGTCTCCAATTGGTCGCCCATCTTCTTGCTTTCTGCTTGCGCGCCCTTTTCCACCTGAACTTTCACTCACCATCCCTTCTGGAGCAGAGCCCTTTTTGGTGAAGGGCAAGTTGCTCTTCAATGAATCGACAAATGTGCTACCAGAAAGAGGATTCAAGTTACTTTGCGATTCATTTACTTCCGCTGTTGAACTTTGAGCTGTTGAACTATGGTAAATATCTCTGGGTGAATCTTGAGGAATAGGCGGGCGATCGCCTTCCACTGCAGTCTCACCAATAGGAGTATCTGAAACAAAGGCGTCCGAAGCATAGCCGCCATAAGCATCAGTGGGCGGATAAGACGAGGGTGCTACAGTCGGGTTTGAAGGTAAGCTACTAGGGTCAGAATCAGGGTAGGGCACCCGCCGACCCATTGGCCTATATTTGCTCTCCGGCGGGCGCCGCCAGCCTACAAGCCCATATAGTAATAGGGTAATCAGCGCGCCGATACATACCGTAATCGCTAGCAGCAAACCAAAAGGCACAGCAGGAAAGCTACCACCTAAGAAATTAAGGGCAATCAGCGTGCTGTTTTGAACAGCTATAACGATCAAAACAGCAATAGGTAGCAGTAGGATAATCAAACGGAACATGGTTGAGTATCTCCAAAGTAGGTACCAGCACTAGATGCTAATTTTGGACACTGACCCTCAAACGTTGGCCCCCTCAAACGTCTGCGTAGAGCACCGTTGACCTAGAGCACTGTTAATATAGAGCACCATTGGCGCAGAGCACTCACACCACACGTTTACTTTCCTTTCCATCGACGCAGTGGAACACAGTCGATAGCAAGCTGATCTAGGGCTCTAGCGACTACAAAGTCAACTAGGTCATCGATAGTCTGCGGCTGATGATACCAGGCGGGTATAGCTGGCACAATTCGAACGCCAGCCTCAGCTAGTGCGGTCAAGTTGCGTAGATGGATCAGGCTAAAGGGCGTCTCTCTTGGAACCACGATCAGCGGACGGCCTTCTTTGATCTGTACATCTGCTGCCCGCTCTAGCAGATCTGAGCTCAGGCCCGATGCCAGCTTGCCGACTGTGCTCATGCTACAGGGTATTACAATCATACCGCGTGCCCGATAGGAACCACTGGCAATGCTTGCCCCAACATTTCCCCATGCATGGCAGCGCAATTCGCCAGCGATAGGAACATCGGCCTGCTTTCGCCACCAGTCTTGCTGTTGGTCTGTATTGGTAGGCATCGGCGTACCGTGCTCTTGCTGCCAAACTTGCTGTGAGGCCCGTGATGCAACTAGTTCAACGGAATAACCAGCGCTAAGTAGGTGCTTTAGGGTGCGGATGGCGTAGATCATGCCAGAAGCACCGCTGATACCGAGGATAAGGGGTTGTGAGACAGTCGGGAAATGAGATGATGAGAGAGAAGAGTTAGTCACTTGTTGTTCTATTCTTCTTCGCCAAGTTCGCTGTCCTCTTCACTAGCTTCGCTACCACCTCCAACAGCAACAAGGTCAATTTGCTGCCGGTAGTAGTCAACACTTTTGACTTCGACTTCAACGTGATCGCCCAGTCGATACTGCTGACGATTTTTCCGACCTACCAGCTTCTGCTGCCTAGAGCGATACTCATACCAATCATCTTTTAGCGAGCTGACATGGACCAGTCCCTCTACTAGTAGCTCTTCTAATTCCACAAAGAACCCATAGGACTGTACGCCAGTAATCAGACCATGGAAAACCTCACCTGTGTGCGCCTGCATAAAGGCTGCTTTTTTCAATCCTTCTAGATCTGATTCGGCATCTTGAGTGATCCGTTCGCGTTCGGTCAGCTTAATTGGAGCACGTGTGAGCTGTTCTTCCATCTCCTGCTGAACAGCAGGCGGCAAGACACTCCAGTTAATCTTACCGTGGCAAGAGCTGTGACGAAGATTGACGCGGTCTTTAGATCGAGTAGAGCGGCGATCGCGCCCGTGTTTGAAGACTGCGTGCAGCAGGCGATGAACTAGCAGATCTGGATAGCGCCGTACGGGGGAGGCAAAATGCGTATAGGCATCATCGATAGCCAAGCCAAAGTGAGGACCGGGCCGAGCGCTATACAAAGCGGGCTTCAAAGTAGCCAACAGCAGATAAGTTAATACCTTCTCAGACTTAGAGGCTTTGAACTGCTCAGTAAAATTTCTGTAGTCACTGGGAGCTACCTGCTCGACATCTTCTAGCTGAAGGTCGATTTCCATATTATTAGCTAGCTTCACTAGCTCTTGGACATCAGCTAGTTCTGGCGTTCGGTGAACCCGATAGAGTCCTGGAATGCCCAGCTCTTTGATGTGTCTTGCGACCAGTTGGTTTGCCAGCAGCATAAATTCGGTCACGATGATCCTAGCGGGCATATGGTCAGAGACTACCATCGCACCAAAGGAACCTTCGTCGTCGTATTGAAACTTAGGCGAAAGGTATTCAGCTAGCTCTTCTGCTTCAGGGGGAAACTCATGCTGAGGTAGATTCAATTCAAAAGAGCCTCGCTCATGACGGCGCTGCTTCACCTCCTGAGATAGCTGATACAAGCTGTCAATTAGATCCATGACTGGCTCGAATTCTTCGATGTCGTCAGGGCTGAATCCTAGTTTTTCTAGCTCTTCGTCCTCTTCTCGAACTAAAATCGCCTGAGCTTGGTCATAGGTAAGCTGGTGACTCACTTGGATGACACTAGGCTGAATCTCATACTCAAGCACCTGGCCATCGTCATCCATCGTGATCAATATAGAGATTGCCAGCCTGTCCTTATCGGGAACTAGCGCGCATAGCGCATTCGGAATGGGTGGTGGCAGCATTGGAACAATTTCATCACCAAGATAAACTGCCATTCCTCTAGATCTAGCAGTCCGATCAATGACGTCGTTGGGCTGAACATAGTGCGCCACATCAGAAACATGAATGCCCAGTCGACGATAGCCATCGTCTGTGATATCTAGGCTAATCGCATCATCGATCACCTTGGCATTTGATCCATCAATAGTCAGCGCGGCATGTTCTGTTAGATCCACACGGCCTTTAATGTCTGACTTTCGAACCCGATTAGGTAGGCCACGTGCGGCTATGAAAACTTCTTCTGAAAAGATCCGAGGTAAATCGTGTTTGCAGTAAACAATATCTACATCAGCTGCGTCTTCAGCATCACTGCCTAGAATTCGAGAAACTTTACCTTGCGGTGGGTGTTGCGCAATTGGGTAGCGGGTGATTTCAACGTGAATCAGGTGATCGATAGCTTCGCTCAGATCTTCTTCGCTTTCGGCAATATCTAGTTCGAATAGTAGTCTGTCATCTAGAGGAATCGCTTTAAACTTGTCTGCTGCCGTTTCGGCCGCTTTTACTTTGGCAAGAACGGACTCATTTGCTCTTTCTAATATCAGCTTAACTTCGCCTTCGGGGCTACGTCGTCTACTGCCATCTTTAGTAACTTGGACTAGAACGCGATCGCCGTTCCAGGCCGTATTTAGCTGAGATTCTCGTACATAGATGTCATCTGCACCTTCCTCATCTTGAATCGCAAAGCAAAATCCTTTACTAGAGCACCTCAGCTTGCCTTCTATGACATCTTCATTCTCTATTTTTCGATACTTTCCACGAGACTTCTCTAAAACGTTGGTGCGCTCTAGAGCGGTGAGCGCTATGTGCAAGTCTCGTACTGCTTCTTCGGTATTACAGTTGAGCTTTTTCTCTAAAGTTTTGACGGCAACTAATTTATCATCAGATAAGTTAGCTAAAAGTGACGCAATCGAAAATTCCATGTAGCGATGAATCCTTGAGTGAATCCGTTAAGATCTCAGATAGTAAAGCTAATTGTTTCTAACAGCCCAAAATCAAGAAAATAGTAGGCAAACGCTTAGCTAATCTTGGCAAACCGGTTAATAAACTAATTAGTGAGCAGAGCTGATAGAGCAAAACGGATTGAAAGTAGCATTTTTGATCAGGTTATTGTGATACCAAACGCTGTGGTTCAAAATACTGTGGTTCAAGATCAAGATCTACAGGTCATGAACTTAAGCGAAGCCTATCAAATTGACTTAAGACTAAACCACCTAGACTGAACTTATCCAAAGTACATTTTCTATCCTATAGCCCTCTTATGGTTCCGTACTAGGTTAATACTGTCAAATACCTAGTATAGTAGAACCTCTCTAATGCCCTTCACTGTAGTCTATTTACTGTAGTCTATTTGCCGTAATCTATCTACAAAGCTGTCCCACAAAGCTGTCGGAGCGATCAATTTGTTCACCTTGATTGCGCACTTGTAGCCGCTAGAACCTTTATGTAGAGCAGACTGATATTGAGCGGGCTAGGCAACGTGAAGCGTCGAATGCAATCCGACGTTACTCCATCTCTATCTATAGAGCTTAGTGTTCGAAACCTAGCGTTCAACGCTAATTACGCTCACCGGTGACAACAAAGCTAACTCTTCTACCAACATTAGTGGCATGATCAGCGATGCGTTCTAGGGCACGAATCACTAACACTAGCAGGACAATTGGTTCTACGGAACCTACTACAAACGGTGTACTGACTAGCTGCTGATATAGTCGTTCGTAGTCGTCATCAACGATATCGTCCTTGCGCTTGAGTTCCGTACCTGCTTCTGAGTCGAGTTCTGAGAGCGATCGCAAGCATAGTGCCACCATAGAGCGGCATCTATCTAACATGACGCCAATTTGATGCATGGACTCATGAGCAGGGTATGGAAACAGCTTGATCGCAGAATTTCCAATACTTTTGCTATAGTCTCCGATTCTCTCTAAGTCGCGTACTATCTGCATAAACGCGCTGACTAGCCGTAGGTCTTGTGTGACTGGCGCCTCTAAATTCAGGAGATTTGTGCAATCTACTTCAATCTGGCGATAGAGAGCATCGATCTCTCTATCCTGGATAGGAAGTCGTTTGGCGGCGTCCAGGTTGCGATCACATAAGGCCTCTTTGGCTAGAAAGCAAGAATTTTCAACCAGTGCGCCCATCTTTAGAACTTCTCGCTGCACTCGAATAATTTTACGATCTAGGCTAGAGCGACTAATAAAGGGTGTTGTCTTGGGTATAGGCTGATCGAAATCAGCCACCGTGGGGCTACTTTCCTGTGTGTTCCCAGGGCTAATCGCACTGCTCTTATTGAGAGTATCTTCGTCGTCAAAGTTGTTGGTTCGACTAAGACTGTTTTCGATCACCATAGAAGAAGGCCTTTTATTAGCCGTCAGCCGGCTTTGATTATCAGCGTTTGAAAAAACAGCACCTGTAGGAAGAGAAGTGGAAAAATAATCTTTCATGATAGAGGGTGGTGCTAACTTGAATTTTTGTTAAAAGGGAAGGATTTATAACTAACCTATGGATGAAGTTTCTATCGCTAGATCGCAGAATGTAGCAGAGACATGAGCTTGCATGAGTTGCAGTCATCGGACTTTCATGTTTGCCTATTCGCTTGTTTTATGCTTCGCGTTGGGTTCTAGTGTAGTCTTTTCTTACTAGACTTTTCATACTAGATATAGTGGGAATATAGCGGGGCCTTGCATAGAGGCTGTTGTTCAGACAACACGTCGTCTAAGATGACATCAGTGTCTAAGATGACATTAGTCCATTAAAGGATGCTCAGAAGAATACTCAGAGTCAGAAGAGAAAGAGCCACAGTAAAAAGATGCGGTCCAACCAGGCGGGTGTGTAACAGTTAGTAAACAATGAGGCTGTCTACACGCCACTTTAGGAAACAATCGTAGAAGTATTACCTTATTTTTAGGAAAGAAGGATAGTAATCACTATGGCATTATCTGACTCTCAGATCTTTTTGGCACTCGCTCTAGCACTCATTCCTGGATTTCTAGCATTACGTTTGGCGACTGAACTTTATAAGTAGTCTTCCTGCCACAGGGCTGTCAGCCTGTAAACAAGCTCACTGAACTTGGCATACGGCCATATTTACCAGTGACTGTGAGGTTAGAGTATATGGTCTTTGGGTTTCTGCTCATATACTCCAGATAGGATACTCAGATAGGTCACCTAGGCAGGTTGACTAAGGTAGCTCATGTAAAATCTACCAGCTTAATAACGTGGATATAGCCTGAACGCATAACTCCCCTCTAGTAGCTGCAATGAAGTTACCAGAGGGGAGTTTTCTGCTATTGCTATTCAGGCTACTCGTGTTTTCTAGGTGGCTGTAACAAAAGACGTTGTTTAGTCAATGAGAAGCTATTCTTGAAAAGAATTTATAGGCAGTCCTATCTAGGGGGTGATGTGGGTAAGGTCTACAAAAAGAAAAAAGAGTTTAGGAGAGCTTGGAAAACGATAAGAAATTGTCCATAATGTGCTCAATTATTGTGTAAGTGGTTCTCCGGACGATACTATTTGCGCTTTTTTGCTATAGTCAACTCGCTATTTTGGTAATCACCGCTTTATGAATGCTAATAGGCGCCCGATTCCTTCTTCATCGCCAGAGTCTCTTTCACCAATTCCTCCTAAAATAGCTCGTTCAACCCAGTCTCGCCGTTCTTATCGGCGGCAAGGCACTTTCAGCAGGGGGAAGGCGATCGCACTAGAGTCTTCGGTTCAGCTCACCATCAATGTGTTGCTGGCTATTATTGCTATCACTTCAATTGCTAACCTAGTACCCTATCTCCGGGCTCGCCAAGCAAAGTTAAGTACTTTGCAAGAGTCTGTGGCTCAAGCTGAAGAGAAAAACGCTAAGCTGCGATCGCAGTTTGACCGTAACTTTGATCCCGCCCAAGCCTCACAAATTATGCAAGAGCAAAGCGGTAGGGGCTATCCAAACCAGAAGAAAGTCATCTGGACTAAGCCACTAGATTAAAGGTCTCATTCCAGTTCCATAACTGCTGTGAATAAGTAACCCTGGCGATACAATCGAAAAGAAAGACTTTTCTAGATTGTATAAGGAACGCCCGTGGTAGATGCCCATAAAGATGGCCGCTCGAATGAGAGTTTTCAATTTGATTCAATAGAGGATGCGCTAGCAGATCTAACAGCAGGACGTTCTATCGTGGTGGTCGATGATGAGGACCGCGAGAATGAGGGCGATGTAATCTGCGCTGCTCAATTTGCCACTCCCGATATGATCAACTTCATGGCAGTAGAAGCCAGAGGATTGATCTGTCTAGCGATGACTGGAGATCGTCTAGACGAATTGGACCTCCCGCTGATGGTCACCAATAGTCCGTTTGAAGATGAAAGTGAGCAGACGGCTTTCACCGTTAGTATTGATGCTGCTTCGAAATGGGGAGTAACCACTGGAATCTCCGCTGAAGATAGAGCGCGGACTATTCAAGTTGCTATCAATTCCAAATCAACTGCACATGATTTACGACGGCCAGGACATATCTTCCCATTACGCGCTAGAGAAGGCGGTGTCTTAAAGCGAGTCGGCCATACTGAAGCGGGCGTAGATTTGGCTCGCCTAGCTGGGCTTTATCCAGCTGCTGTTATCTGCGAGATCTCTAATCCTGATGGCTCTATGGCCAGGCGTCCGGACCTGATAAATTATGCTAAAAAGCATCAGCTTAGATTTATTAGCATTGCGGATCTTATTAGCTATCGGCTGCGACACGAGCGATTTGTCAAGCGTGAAGCCGTTGCTGAAATGCCTTCTAAGTTCGGTGAGTTCAAAGTATATGCCTATCGCAACCAGCTAGATGGATCTGAACATATCGCGTTAGTCAAAGGCGATCCCGATACATTTGCACAAGAGCCGATTATGGTCCGAATGCATTCTGAATGTTTGACCGGAGATGCCCTCGGGTCGCTTCGATGCGACTGCCGGATGCAGCTTCAAGCGACGTTGAAGATGATTGAAAGTGCAGGTAAGGGCGTTGTGGTCTATCTGCGTCAGGAAGGACGCGGAATTGGTCTTGTGAATAAGCTAAAGGCATATTCTCTTCAAGACATGGGCTTAGATACGGTTGAGGCAAACGAGCGACTAGGTTTACCGGTAGACCAGCGAAACTATGGAATGGGCGCTCAGATTCTAATGGACTTAGGGATCAGTCAGTTTCGATTGATTACCAACAACCCTCGCAAAATTGCTGGGCTCAAGGGCTATGGTTTAGAAATGGTAGATCGAGTACCGCTATTGATCGAAGCGACTACTTATAATGCTGGATATTTGGCGACTAAGGCAAAGAAGCTTGGCCACTTTCTATTGCAGACATATCTAGTGACCGTGGCCATTCAGTGGAGCAGTGTAGAAGATGTGGGCCGAGATACAGTAGCCGAGCGCTATGAAAGATTAGAAAAACTTCGGCAGATAGGCGAAAGGCACGGGCTGCTGCTTCAAGAAGAAGCTCGCTCCGTAGCAGTAGCGGTATTTGGGCAGATGCCCTTAATTGCTCATTTGGGTTTAGATCAGCCAGGTCTGACTAGTGATCGCTGGTACAAGGATTGTAGGCATCCTTATGTGCGGGCGATCGCCTCTCTTCTAGATGAACTTATCAGCTGGCAAGATATCGAACAGTTGGAGTTTTTGGTCTCCGATGGCGGCGATCCCTTTACTCAGCTCAAAGTTCGACTAGATCGGCAAATCTTTCCATTATCAACTGAAAACCAAGGGCAACCTAACGTCATGCCCAGCGATATCTGTCAAAAACTAGACACTCAGCAGATCTACATGTTCTCTAGGCAGAGCATTGCTTCTGAATAAACAGCTTTCGATTGAACTTTAAACGCTTTTTAAGTTAAGGTTCGATTCGTCCTAGCTGACTAGGAAGCTGTGGTTTTGTTCCGGGAGCTGCTAAAACCGGCGCATTGACCTGCCGCCTAGCAAGTACTTCAGGGCGAATAGCCGCTACTGCGCGAGTGAACTGCAAATCCTCTGCTGTCCCTCTAAGCGCCGGGTTTGTTTCTAACTCACGCTGTTGCTGAGCGGTAAGAGAAACGTTAATATCCGGCGTAATCCCCCGAGTACTAATGTCTGTACCATCAGGCGTGTAGTAGTGAGCGACAGTGACCGCTATTCCAGATCCATCAGAGAGTCCATGCAAGCTCTGGACGAGCGCTTTGCCAAAAGTAGGACTACCGACAATAACTGCGCGGTCATTATCGCCTAATGCACCCGTGACAATCTCACTTGAGCTAGCTGAGCGACCATCAACCAGCACTGCCATGGGTAGATCGGTTACCGCTGTGCGGTTAGCTGTAATCTCATCATCATGGCCATCTCTATCGACCGTCCGAACGATACTGCCTCGAGGCAGCCACATCCGGCTAATCTCAATACTTGCCTGCAGCAATCCGCCTGGGTTCCCCCGCAAGTCTAATACAAAGGCTTCTGCTCCCTGTTCTGTGAGAGTATTGATAGCCTCATGCATTTGCTCAGCCGCATGGCCACTAAATTCATCTAGGTGAATATAACCGACTGAGATATCCTCATCTGTGTACAGAGCAGAGTCGACTGTCGAAACAAAAACTAGCTCTCTAGTTAGGATTAAGGTTTCCTCACTGTCATCTAGGCGGCGTAGTGTCAAGGAAAGTTGGCTGCCGCTATCTCCTCTAATGAGCTGCGAAGCGCCTTCAACGGTTAGATTTCGACTTGAGCGGCCGTCAATGATCAGCACTTTGTCTCCCGGTCGGATACCAGCTTTATCAGCCGGGGACTGGTCTAAAACGCTTGTTATTGTTAGTTCTTGGCCTTGCTTTTGCAATCTAATGCCGACACCGGATACTTCTCCTGAAGTCTGTTCTGTCAAAGCGCTGTACTGAGCCGGATTTAGAAATCGAGTATAGGGGTCATTCAGACTACTTAGTACGCGCCGCAACTCTCTATAGGCAGCGTCTGCAGAAGTATATTCTCCGCTAAGAAGGGTTTGACGAACCCCTAGCCAATCAACCCGATTAAAGTCACCGTCGACATATTCTTCGTAAATTAGCTGCCAAGCTTCATCTAAAACGGTTTTAGGGCTGTTTTGGAAGCTAGAGGCAACCGCAGTCTGAGTAGTTTGTGGTAGGACACCTGTCGCCATTGCTGGTAGGAGCAACGAAAGCACACCTAACGAACAGCGTTGTAGCGAGCCTAGAGCACAGGCAGTATTTTTCATTTAAGACAAGACAACAGAAGGACGTAAAGACGAAGATGCACTGAAGTCGGTTAGTGTTGTAACTAGCAATGGTCAGCTAGTGTAACTAGCAATGGACTCAGCATACACAGACCAAACGGCTGTGTTTATAGAACTGACATTAAAAGATATATCCAGTTGGCTAAATGTAGTCTAATTCTGAACACACAAAACAGCTAACTTCTAAGTTTTAGGAAGGTAAGGTGCTTCTATTCTTAGCTTATCCATACAAACATTTCCACTGTAGCTAATTGGAAGATCTTGAGCACTTAGTCCGAACAGTTACCGCGACCGATCGCTAAACGGTTTCTCTATACACAAGTTCATGACTCTCATTCATGACCCTCCTTAGGAGACGTATGATCGAAGGATCACGCGAGCTGTCTCACCGTATTCTTATGCATGGCTACATTCCACCCCAGCGATTTTTCCCTTACTTACAATGGCCACAGATTAGAGATTTGCCAGACAAGGCAAATACTTTGATTATTCAGCCAGTAGGCGCGATAGAGCAGCACGGTCCACATCTACCAATAATCGTAGATACCGTTATCGCTACCTCAATTATTGGTAAGGCGCTGCATCAGCTAGACGATGCGATCGCTGCCTACGCTTTGCCGCCCCTCTACTATGGCAAATCAAATGAACATAGTCAGTTTCCGGGCACAATTGCACTATCTGCTCAGACATTGACAGCAGTCCTGATGGAAACAGCTGAGAGTATTTACCACGCTGGGTTCCGGAAACTACTGCTAGTTAATGGACACGGAGGTCAGCCACAGATTCTAGAGATTGTGGCCCGAGATTTACGAGTGCAGCACGACGATCTGATGATATTTCCCCTATTTGTATGGGGCGTACCTCACCGAGTCGCTGAAATAGTCGGCCAAACAGAATACGACGAAGGCATTCATGCTGGAGATATCGAGACAAGCGTTTTGCTAGCGCTACTGCCTGAGCAGGTGAAAATGGCAGCGGCGGTAAGAGAATTTCCAAAGGCGTTTCCCCCAGGGAGCCTACTGAGTCTAGAGGGAAATCTACCCATGGCTTGGACGATGAAAGACTTGAGTCGAAGCGGGGTTGTCGGTGATGCGACAGCAGCAACCTCAGAGAAAGGAGAGGCAATTCTAAATTCTGTTTCAGCAGGGTGGGTCAAAGTGTTCGAAGAAATCTATCGATTTGAAGGACTTAGCCTACAAGATTGAGTTTGCAATTTTGCTAACGCATCCTATCGCTTTGCTAAACGTCTTTACTTAACAATTTAACCAAGCCAGTCACCTAGCCAGCTTCGCTGAGGAAGACCTCACTAGATAAGTCAGCTATAGGTGAGTCAACTCAGCAATCATTCCAACTCTTAGGGTGGTCTAATAAATAGGGGTTAACCCCAAAGAATCTGACAACCCATAGCATGGAAGAGAGCAAGATGAAGACGCTGGCAATAGACATTGGTGGGAGTGGACTCAAAGCGTTGCTGCTAGACGAGCAGGGCAATCCCTTGGGCGATCGCGATCGCATCAAAACGCCGAAGCCAGCTACGCCAAAAGCGGTGATGAGTCTACTCATCGAATTGGCTCAAAGACAAGGCGATTTTGATCGAGTCTCAGTGGGGTTTCCCGGGATCGTTCGTAAAGGAATAATCTACACGGCCGTCAATCTTCACCCTGACTGGCGGGAATACGATTTGGCTACGCAGCTTTCAAGCAGTGTTGGTAAGCCTGTACGAGTTGCTAACGACGCCGACCTACAAGGGATGGGAGCGATTTCAGGTGAAGGGGTAGAAATGGTAATCACGCTAGGAACAGGATTTGGAACAGCGCTTTTTACAGAGGGTCACTTAGTACCCAATATAGAGCTAGCCCATCATCGTTTTCGCAAAAGTGAGACTTATGAAGAGCAGCTAGGGCGAGCAGCACTCAAAAAGATTGGATCGAAGACTTGGAACACGCGTCTATTAAAAGCAATTGAGTCTTTATCGCGCGTGCTCAACTACGATCGGCTCTATTTAGGCGGTGGTGAGGTAAAGCATATCGAGATAGAACTACCTGAGAATGTAACCATAGTCTCCAATATGCTGGGCTTATTAGGGGGAATCAAGCTGTGGAAAGACTGAGCGATCGCCAACGTACCTCATCTATCGCCTAAAGAAAAACCCACTCTCGGTGCAAATTCCATCCAACGGAATGTCCCAGATATCCCTGGGTAGTTGGGGAACACGGGCATATTCAAAGACAACACCAATAGTCGGTTTATCAGCCCAAATTGAATTGCTAAACATGCGGTCGTAATAACCGCCGCCATACCCTAGTCGGTATCCACTGACGTCGCAAGCAATGCAGGGAACCAGAATTAAATCAACTTTATCGGGATCGACCAGTGGCGAGTCGGGATCAGGTTCGGTAATTCCATAGACGCCAGGCCGAAGCGCCCAAGGACTATCTGGATACCACTGGTGCCATGTGAGCGTTTTACCTTCACAGCGAGGCAGTCCCCAACTTCTCGGTTGCTGTAGAAGTAAACTTAAGTCTGGTTCAGCGTTGGAGGTGCAGTAGGCCAAAGTGAGTCTAGACTGACCAAACACAGCCCAGTTTTGGATATGTTGACAGATTCTGGCGGATTTCTCTGCCCTGATCCGCTGGGGCATAGCTTGTCTTGCTTTTAGCAAAGATCGCCGCTGCGATTCTTTGTCGCCCATATCGCTGGTGAAAGACATCTAAAAGAGTGCTAATAGAAAGCGTGCTAAGAGATTAGTTCAAAAACCCAAAAGCGAAGCTACAGACTTTTGTAGAGATTAGAGATTTTGTCGATCACCTGTTCTGCCGTAAGATCGTCAGTAAAAATTTCAATAGCATCTTTAGCCTTGCGCAAAGGGGAAACAGCTCGGGTGCTGTCCTTGCGATCGCGTTCAGTAATCGCTTGAGTCAGCTCAGTGATCTTAGGTAATGACTGACTGTTTTCTAGCTGGGCCTTTTCCAAATCTTGGTAGCGTCTTTGAGCGCGTTCTTTGATCGAGGCAGTGAGATAAATCTTCAGTTCGGCATCTGGAAAAACCCTAGTACCAATATCGCGGCCATCAACGACCACACCGCCTTTTTTCCCATACTGCTGCTGCAAGCTAACTAGATGCGATCGCACGGCAGGCTGAGCTGCAATAGTAGAAACCGACTCGGTGACAGCAGCAGTGCGAATGGCCTGAGTAACGTCTTCACCGTTTACTAGGACTTTTGGCGGCTGTGGCTGATTGTCCTGGACATTAGCAATCAGCTGTATCTTACAATGCGCGATCAGCCTGGTAATCGCTTCCTCATCTGTGAGATCAACCCCCTGTTGGAGAACATACCAAGTCAGGGCGCGGTACATTGCGCCAGTATCGAGATACAGTAGTCCCAAATTATGGGCAATCTGACGAGCGACAGTAGATTTGCCAGCACCAGCAGGCCCATCGATGGCAATAATAGGAGTGCGATCACTCAAAATAATGTTGTCAATTAATCTCGTTGCGTTCTGTTTAGGGGTGCCTACGGTTGCTGCGACTGCCATCATTCCTACGGTATCGATTACTTGCAAAGGCTTCAGTGTATCAGGATGCACCAAGGCTAGATAGTCTAAAAGGACGTCAGGTTCTGCGGACAAAACAGATTTTGCCACTCGAATTAGCTCCACAGCGGTCCGTTCTCCTTGCCTAAAGGCAGCTTTAGCCGATTGCAAGCTACGGCTCAAGACGGTCGCTTGTTGCCTTTTGGCACCTGATAGGTATCGATTACGCGAGCTAAACGCCAGGCCATCAGGCTCTCTAACCGTTGGACAAACGACGATCTCACCTGGCAGATTGAGATCTTGCTGTAGCCGCTTAATGATGGCAACTTGCTGAGCATCTTTCTGCCCAAAGTAGGCGTGGGTAGGGCGAACGAGATTCAGTAGTTTAGTCACGACAGTCGCCACCCCTCGAAAATGAGTCGGTCGCGATCGCCCCTCTAAAGAACTCGTTAGCTCAGCGGGCGGAACGACCTGGGTCACCTTCGATAGCTCCAAAGTTGGTGTACCATACAGTTCGGCAACAGTGGGCATGAAGATAGCATCCACACCAGCCGCCTGGCACAAGCTTTTGTCCGCTTGAAAAGAACGAGGATAGCGGTCTAGATCTTCGTCTGGAGAAAACTGAAGCGGGTTAACAAAGATGCTAACAATGACGATTTGGTCGATCTGTCGCGATCGCTCGATCAAACCCAGATGCCCTGGATGTAGCGCGCCCATAGTGGGTACTAGGCCTACGCTGGTCTGATCGGGACTCAGGAGATCTTTGTCCTGACGACAGCGCTTTAAATAGATGTGCAGGTCATCAAGCGTATGAAGTATCTGCACAACCATCCTCCGTTGAATCAGACGACCAAATCAGCACACATTAATTTAGCGCAGATCGCGAAGCTGCTTGTTCTGCTCCTAAGTAGAGAAAGCCGTCAGGAATACGTAAAGACCTACTAGCTATGAGGCGCTTGCTGACGGACGCTCTAGGGACCCTATTGGATTGGCGAGTCTTAATAAGCGGGCCTCAAGCAGGTCTCAAACGAGTCTTAATAAATATGAGAGACTAATGATTTGGGTGCGGTGTAAACACTGCCTTTACCCTGTTTCCCACAGCTCATACCCAAACAGCTCATACCAAAAATCGTCTTTCAATCTTTTCCCAGGCCTAAGGAGAACCCTTGAACATTTCTAATTTCAACGTTCGCTTACCAAACTTGCGTACGCTCAAACGAGAGTGGTTACCAAACCCCAAGGCTGACCTTCTAGCTGGAGCGGTGGTAGGGTTAGCGCTAATTCCAGAAGCGATCGCCTTTTCAATTATTGCTGGCGTCGATCCTAAGGTAGGACTCTATGCTTCATTTATCATTGCGGTGATTACTGCCTTTCTCGGAGGCAGACCTGGATCTATCTCAGCGGCTACGGGCGCCATGGCCTTGCTAATGGTGGACTTGGTCAAAGATCACGGACTTCAATACCTATTGGCAGCAACCTTTTTGACGGGTATCTTTCAGGTGATATTTGGTCTATTCAAGCTAGGCCGTCAAATGAAATTTGTGCCCCGAGCCGTCATGATCGGCTATATCAATGCGCTCGCGGTTCTGATCTTTCTAGCTCAGCTACCTCAGCTTACTAATGTGCCGCCTACGGTCTACGTCTTAACTTTACTATCGCTAGGGATCATCTACATCCTGCCTCGCTTTACCAAGGCAGTGCCCTCGCCGCTGGTCGCTTTAGCGGTCATGACCATCGCCGCGATCGCTCTGCGCTTAGATGTTCCGACAGTAGGAGACATGGGTGAGCTACCGACTGCTCCACCTTTGTTTGCTTTGCCCCAGGTACCGTTTACGTTTGAGACCCTACAAATTATTTTCCCCTATTCCTTCACTCTAGCAATCGTAGGACTATTAGCGTCCTTTCTGACCGCCTCTCTAGTCGACGATTTTACCGACACGCCTAGCGACAAAAACCAAGAGGCTAAAGGACAAGGCATTGCTAATATTGTGACTGCTTTTTTTGGAGGGATGGCTGGCTGCGGCATGATTGGTCAGTCGGTCATCAACGTCCAGTCCGGCGGACGGGGCCGTCTCTCTACTTTATCGGCTGGTGTGTTTTTACTCGTGGCGATTCTATTTTTGCAAGACTGGGTAAGGCAAATGCCTATGGCCGCTTTAGTTGCCGTCATGATTATGGTTTCTATCGGCACCTTTCGCTGGTCATCTTTCACGAACATGCGCCGTGTACCTCGCAGTGAAGTCATCGTTATGCTCACCACGATGCTTGTCATTATCTTTACTCGCAACTTTGCTCTAGGGGTAGCGACAGGTATCGTGATGAGTACGGTATTTTTCTCTCGTAAAGTAGCCAAGCTGGTTTTTGTCGATCGAATCTTGCTAGAGGACACTCATCGCATCTACAAAGTGTCGGGGCAGATTTTCTTTCTGTCACGAGATGAATTCTTGGCTTCCTTCAACTTTTCTGAACTCGTCGAACAGGTAACTATCGATCTTAGCCGAGCACACATATGGGACCAAGGAGCTGTCGAGGTACTCGATAAAGCCGTACAAAAGTTTCGACGTCGCGGAATTGAGGTGACCGTGATTGGTCTCAATGAAGCCAGTGCTACTTTACTTAACCGCCTTGCAACTGACGAGGAACTTGTCGCTAGCGGGCAGCCCTAGCACTGTTCTCCTAACGCTGTCTAGCCTCGCTACAGGACGCTTTGTATCTTCAAGCCACTGGGACTCTCCATCTCCCCAATTTCTGTATAGAAACGCCTTAGGTAGAACACAAGTGTAAAAAACACAAAAATAAAAAACTCAAGTATGAAAACAATTCTTCTGTGCTCTGATGGGTCGGCCTTCGCAGATAGCATCTATCGATACGGCGCCTGGTTCGCTCGCCAGTTTCAGGCCAAAGTCAAGGTTCTGTTCGTCACTGATATTCGCGGACAGAAAGTTGCCTCTACTGGCAATCTCAGTGGCAGCATTGGTCTAGGAGCTTCGGAGCAGCTATTAAATGAGTTAGTTAATTTAGAGTATGAAAAGGCTAAACTCAATAACCAGCGCGCCCGATTGATCTTGCAAAACGCTAGCCAGGTGCTAGAAGCTGAAGGTTTGGCGGAGGTAGAGCTAATTAATCAAACTGGTTTTCTAGTGGACTGCTTTCACAACTTTGAAGCAGACGCCGATATAGTGGTGCTAGGCAAGCGAGGCGAAGCAGCAGAGTTTGCCTCAGGACATCTAGGAGCCAATGTTGATCGGATTGTACGCAGCAGCAGCAAGCCTTGCCTAGTAACGCCTCAAACCTTTGCGCCGATTAAACGGCTACTTGTGGCTTACGATGGCAGCCCTACTAGCCAACGGATCTTAGCCTTTATGACAGCCAATGCTTCTGGATTTAAGCATGTAGCGATTCACCTATTAACGGTGGCCAAGTCGGATTCGGAGACTCAGCGATCGCAAACACTAGCTAAGGCCAAGCAGCAGCTTCAACAAGCGGGGCTGACGCTGGAAACAAGCCTACTTGTCGGCAATCCAGAGAAGGTAATCGCCCAGTACATCGAGCAACACCAAATCAACCTGTTAGTCATGGGTGCCTACGGTCACCGTCGCATCCGTCATTTGGTCATTGGCAGTACTACGGTTCAACTACTTAGAAGTAGCCAAACTGCAGTGCTCTTATTCCGTTAGTTCCCAATTCCCCAACCATCTATCGACAGCACTTATTGCTGTGCACAAAGCTATCGCTCTTCAATGACTTCGGGAATCAAAACGCTGTAAGCATTGAAACCTCGTACGGGTCGTTGGTTATTATGTAACGAGTTTGCGTCATTTCAGCCATTCTTTTCCGAGAACCACTAAAGAGCGATAGTTCGTTCAACAGAGTAAAGCGTCCAACCCCTCACTTACTGCGTCTTTGACGCTAAGGCTACCTGTGTTGAACGCTTTTGTTAGCTGTGTATTTGAAAACGGCTATATCTTTGACTAGTAGCCCAGTATATCTAGCTGGACAGTACCGACACCCGCACTAGTCAAACCAATTTGATCAGCTGCACCTGCTGATAAGTCAATGACTCTGTTACCTGAGAATGGTCCTCGGTCGTTGATTCGAACAACAACTTGTCTGCCTGTATAGAGATTAGTTACCAGTACTCTGGTCCCGAAAGGAAGTGTCCGGTGAGCAGCTGTTAGTGCGTACTGATTAAAAGATTCACCGTTAGCAGTCCGTCTGCCGTGAAATCCAGGGCCATACCAGGAAGCGGTTCCGACCGTACTAGAGACAATCGCAACTTGCTGAGCAGGTGCCGCTTCGACCACAGGTTCAGGCTCAGGCATATCTTCAATCTCTGAGACCGGTTCAGCTCCGCCGATCAAACGACGCAAACGATTGGTAACCTGCAAAGCGTCTTCAGCAGCATCGTCTGTAGTATCTGCCAAAATTGTGCGACTATCTAACGCAATCAGATCTTCATCTGCCAGCGTCACTACAAAGCCTTCAGACTCTTCCTGCCAGCGCACCGAGATATCGGTAGCCTCTACTTCTTCTGGGTTCAACTGGGTGCCTAGCTCAGTTGCTCGAAGGATAGGATTATTCTCTAGAACTTCATCAGCCGGAGAAACGCTGACCGCTTCGGAAACTTCTGTGTCAGAAACTGCTTCAGCCGCGGCTTCGCTTTCGATACCGTTGGTGAGGTTGTCTACCTCTGTGGCCAAAAAAGTAAGTATCGGAATATCTTTCAAATAGAGTGTGGCAGCTTGGCGCCCATCGACATCGTGGGGATAAACCAAAACATCATCGTTAAGCGCAGCATCAGACACAAAGCCAGAACCTGACTCTGAGTCACTGCTAGCAGCCGTAGCACCGATCAACTCGGTAGGCTTATCGCTAACTGCCTCAGCTTCATTAGCGCGATTGGTAGGTTGGGCGATCGCTCGAGTAGCGCCGATTCCTACCGTATTGATTCCTGACAGCAATATAGCTGCTGCCAGACTAGTAGCAAATTGCTGCTTTGACTTTTTCTTGAGCAGACTTTGGGGAAGCAAAAACATAATTGACTACGTTGCGACAGCATTAGTGCTAGACACCGTTTGTCTAACCGGTCTTCTGTTCGGTTCACTGAGCTGCTGCTTTGAAGCAGTGCTTGACCTCGGCATGAATTAAACCAACAGTCGCTAATCTACACGAACTGAGTAGGGGTAAAAATTGGGGTATTCGCGAAGGTCATCGGTCAAAAAGTTTTTCTGAGTGCTTCATGAAAGCTTGAAGTGACGAAATGTTAAGGGCTTCCAGTGCCTTCAGCCTATAGAGTGATATTTTGTGATGCTTATGTATTAGATGCTACCTAATCTAGATAACTAATCAATAGAAGCCCCTTTTTACTGTGCATAGTGGAATAGTTTTTTTGGGACTATGCATTTTATTGCATACAAAACTACACATTTAATGAGCAGTCACTCACCGAAATTTTAAGTCGTCCCTAATGTGTCTCTTCACAGATTGGTTTGTCTCTTAGAAAGCGTTGTGAGAATCTGAGACTGGTTATTGAGCGCTTTATGTGAGTACGCTCTGCAATCGGTGTGATTTGTAATGCTATACAGAGCGTTTTGGGAGAAGGCGAGCGATGGACTACAAGCAGGCGGGGGTCGATGTAGAAGCAGGACGCGCTTTTATCGATCGGATCAAGGGAATGGTGGAGGGAACGCGTCGGCCTGAAGTACTAGGGGGATTAGGTGGGTTTGGCGGCTGCTTTGAGCTACCAGACGGATATCAAAAACCGGTTTTAGTATCGGGAACAGACGGCGTAGGAACGAAGTTAAAGTTAGCTCAAGATTTAGATCGGCACGATACAGTAGGTATCGATCTCGTTGCGATGTGCGTAAACGATGTACTGACCATAGGCGCAGAACCGCTGTTCTTTCTAGATTATTTGGCTACTGGCAAGTTAGCCCCTGAGCAGCTAGCGCAGGTAGTTGCTGGAGTAACAAACGGCTGTAAAACGTCTGGCTGCGCGTTATTAGGTGGTGAGACTGCCGAGATGCCAGGGTTTTATGCGCCTGGTGAGTATGACATGGCGGGTTTTTGCGTGGGTATTGTAGAAAAAGATCGCATGTTTGACGGATCGGCGGTGGCAGTTGGCGATCGCATCATCGGACTTGCGAGTAGTGGCGTTCACAGCAATGGTTTTAGCTTAGTTAGGAAAATCATGGCAGAAGGCGATCGTGATCCTAGAGAAGCCGGACGATCTACGGGCTATGACTGGAGCGAGAAGCCAAGAATTCTAGAGGGTCAGTCCCTAGGGGAAGCATTGCTAAGACCAACCCAACTTTATGTAAAACCAGTCTTGAAGGCACTAAAGTCTACGTTGACAATTCATGGGATGGCCCACATCACAGGTGGAGGCCTACCAGAGAACCTACCGCGCTGCCTAGGGGAAGGTCAGTCCATCCAGCTTAATTTAGATAGCTGGTCAGTACTCCCTATATTCACATGGCTGCAGTCAGCAGGGTCTGTCGGTCTGCGCGATATGTTTAATACCTTTAATATGGGAGTTGGCTTTGTAGTTATTGTCCCACCCGATCAGTCTGTCGCTGCTTGTCAACAGTTTGAACAGGAGGGGATTACTGCTTATGACATTGGCGAAGTCGTTCCGGGTAGTGGAGAGATACTAGGAATACCCACTACCTAAAAAAGATGTTTGGCCCAACGATTGATCGCATCTGTTAATGACAGCTATCAATCACACTTATATATAAGAGGAGTTTTGTAAGTTGAGTGCAACTAAAGGAAATAGTCAGCCGGTTGTGATCGCAGCGATCGCAACGGTAGTGGCCCTAATCTTGGCCAGCAGTTTTGTGATTATCAATCCGGGACAAGCAGGCGTACTAAGCGTATTGGGTAAGGCCCAAGATGGCGCCTTGCTAGAAGGGATACATATCAAGCCGCCATTTGTCTCATTCGTAGACATCTACGACATCACAGTCCAGAAATTTGAGGTTCCAGCCGAAAGTTCGACTAAAGACCTGCAAGATCTAAGAGCGAGGTTTGCAATCAACTTTCGTCTACAGCCAGCCGAAGTTGTAGACATTCGTCGTAAGCAAGGCTCACTTTCAAACATTGTTAACAAAATAATCGCCCCACAGACTCAAGAGTCGTTTAAAGTAGCTGCCGCACGGCGCACAGTAGAGGAAGCAATTACTCAAAGGGCCCTGTTAAAAGAGGACTTTGACAACGCGCTAGCCAAGCGGCTAGAAAAATACGGGATTGATGTGCTCGATACTAGCGTGGTCGATTTAACTTTCTCCCCTGAATTTTCAAGGGCGGTAGAAGAAAAGCAAATTGCAGAACAGCGAGCTCAACGAGCTGTATATGTAGCGCAAGAAGCTGAACAGGAAGCACAAGCTGAAATCAACCGAGCAAAAGGGCGGTCTGAAGCCCAAAGGTTGATTGCTGAGACACTAAAAGCACAGGGCGGTAATCTGGTACTGCAAAAAGAGGCGATCGAGGCTTGGAAAGAGGGCGGTGCTCAAATGCCTCGAGTTTTAGTGACGAGCGGTTCTGAAAGTGCCGGTGTCCCTTTCATTTTCAATTTGACCAAAGGCGAGCAGTAAGCTAGGCCTTAGTCCGTATAGCAATTGCCAAATGCGTTTGACAATTGCTAACCACTTACTAACCATTTAGCTGTGTATACACCAACGGTTCTACCTATCGCGAATGTGTAGAGCTGAGTAGTGAACGCTATAGATAGGTTGAGTAGATAGGTTGAGTTCAAAAATGAATGATCTCAACCTACTCACTACTTAGCAGCTTCCCTAGATATAGCAATGTGCGGATGCATTCGTGCATTACGAGTCACTTAGCCTGTTGAAACACAAGGGTTATAGCCAATGACTATGCCGTAAGCTAAGTGACCAAAGCTATAGCATATCCAGATAGCGCACCTAGCCGGCATCGGCATCTTTGTTGATATCCTTGGCCATATCAAGATAATCGTCTGGATCGCTATCACCAGGGCTATCGATATTGTCTACCTTGGTCTTTCTAGACGCATGATCGCCACCGTCTGTGTCTTTGCGACCGACTGCGCTTGGGTTGCTAGTTTGATTGCCCGGGCCAGTCTTATTATCTTCAGCAATATCGTATTCTTTATCAAACTCAGGGCTAGCGATGTCTGGTTTAGTCTGTTCGCCAGTCTCCTCATTCTCGTTAGTTTCCTGATTTTCTTTGTTGAGATCTTCTTTGAGCTGCTGAGCCTCTTGAGGAATATTGTTGGGATCTGCCATTTGCATTACCTATACTTCGGCATCCATAGCTTACGAACCAGAGAAAGTAAGCACTATGTACCGGATGACGGAAATTTTTATGCTCCTTTGTGTATTACTGACACCTTCATTGGTCCTTCAAAGATAGAGCCGCTAGCAAATTAGCGAGCTACAACTCTAGAGCCTAGCAACGGCGTTAGAATAAAGGCAGACTTTAAGAAATGTAACGATTGCATGGCTAGCGGCACGTCAAAAAAAGTAGTAGTGATTGGAGCTGGCATAGGAGGGCTAACAACCGCAGCCTTATTAGCTCACCGAGGATATCAAGTGAAGGTCTTTGACCAGGCGATCGTACCAGGGGGATGCGCCTCTACGTTCAAGCGCCAAGGCTTTACCTTTGATGTAGGCGCAACTCAAGTAGCCGGGTTAGAAGCTGGAGGCATTCATTACCAAATATTCAAAGAACTCAGCATTGAGATACCGCCAGCTAGTGAATGCGATCCGGCTTGTGCCGTCTTTTTACCGGGTGAGACTGAGCCGATTAGCGTTTGGCGAGACCCTGAAAGGTGGAAGGCTGAACGAGAGAGACAGTTTCCTGGTAGCGCCGCTTTCTGGGCTTTTATGAAAGCACTGTTCGATTTTAGCTGGCGGTTCCAACAGAGAGATCCCATACTTCCACCTCGAAACATATGGGACGCATGGCAGTTAGCTAAAGCCCTACGACCTGATACGCTATTGACCGTACCGTTTACCTTTTCAACAGTTGGTGACATCCTGAAAGGATACGGTTTGTATGAAAATCGCCGCCTGCGCACTTTTTTAGATATGCAGCTGAAGCTATATTCACAAACAACAGCAGACAAGACAGCGGTTTTATATGCGGCGACAGCACTTGGCGTTTCGCAAGCTCCCCACGGGCTGTTTCATTTGAAAGGAAGTATGCAGGTATTAAGCGATCGCCTGCTTGCAGCGCTAGAAAGAGATGGCGGAGAAATCCATATGAGACATCTAGCTGAAGCGATAGAGGTGGAGAATGGCAGGCCAACTCAGGTAAGAATAACAGACAAAAAAGGCAACACTTGGTTAGAGGCAGCTGATCACGTAGTGGCTAATGTCACCGTACAAAATCTTGTGAAGCTAACAGACAGCGAAAGAATGAGTGGGTATGAAAGAAGAGTAGAACAGCTACCATCCGCCTCTGGAGCGTTTGTTATTTATTTAGGCGTAAAACAATCCGCCATTCCCAAAGATTGCCCACCTCACTTGCAGTTTTTATATGACTACGATGGTCCGATTGCAGAGAACAATTCTCTGTTTGTTTCAGTTAGTAGAGCAGGTGATAGCCGAGCACCAGCCGAAAAGGCGACGATTATCGCTTCCTCTTTCACCGATGTGAAAACTTGGTATGACGGCGACCAAGAGACGTACAAAGCAATGAAGGAAACCTATACACAAACGGCAATTTCTCGCTTGAAAGACTATTTTGACCTCCGCCTAGAAAATTTGGTGCATGTAGAAGCAGCTACGCCCAGAAGCTTTGAAACGTTTACAGGGCGATCGCAAGGAATTGTTGGTGGAATTGGTCAGCGTGTACCAACTTTTGGCCCATTTGGTTTTGCCACTCGTACACCCATCCAAAATCTGTGGCTAGTAGGAGATAGTACTCATCCAGGAGAGGGGACAGCAGGTGTGAGCTATTCGGCGCTCACAGCGGTAAGACAAATTGAAGCAAGTTAGCGCCGATAGCGCTTGTCGGTAAGGGCTTTACTCAACCGCTTAGAAAATAGTACTCACCTAAAACAGCCCAGAAATACTTGCTATATACAAGCGATATCTCTTTAAAGATTGTATGACTACTGATTTGTTCACTGTTCTTTCTCCTGAAAGTAGTAGCGTTCCTATTTTGGCGAATCTACCTCATAGTGGGCTACAGGTGCCAGATTCGATTGCCCGCACTTTCACAACCGAGCAACTTCAGACATTGCCGAATTCAGACTGGCACTTACAACCACTTTACGATTTTCTTCCCAGCTTAGGCATCACGCTGATGCAAGCCAACTACAGTCGCTATGTAGTAGATCTAAACCGAGCGCTCAAACCGCCGCTGTTTGGCTCTTTTTGGTCAGCAGTGGTTCCAGAGCAAACTGCTTTCAAGCAAGATATCTATACCACCAAACCTACTGAAAAGGAGGTACAAGCGCGAATTAAACAATATTACGATCCGTACCACCAACAGCTATCTAAGCTTTTGAATGAGGCGATCGCTCAACACGGCAAGGTCTACCTGCTCGATCTTCACAGCTTTATGGGACTAATCAGCGATGAAGTTTGTCTAGGGAATGCTAGAGGAAAAACATGCAGCGAGAGCACACTCGATATTATCAGTGAAAGTTTCTCAAATCAAGCGTTTCAAGTTGTGAAAAACAAAGTGTTTACAGGAGGCTATATTACTCGACACTACGGCCAATACCCTAGCGTTGAGGCACTTCAAATTGAGATTCGGTATCCTGTCTATTTACCAGACGATCAGCTAGAAGTGCAAGCTATTCCTCACTGGCGAAGCCCAAAGTTCAAGAAGGCTAAGTGTAAACTAGAAGCTGTTTTCATCGAGATCGTGAATCAGTTAATCAAAAAATAAAAATCCCTTACTTAAAGCAAGTAAGGGATTAGTTTTTCTCTTCGTTGTAACAATTTTCAGCTAAACATTGCGAGCCCTCAAGGAGCGGCAATTTTGCCATATGCTATTTCTCATCATCAGGATAGCAATCGAGGTGTTACTGAGATCAAGTATGTTCTTTTTTTAGCTCGCCGGCATCTGTGTTTTTACTTATAGCAATCGGCGCTGCGCTTCAAATGCTTTAGCTTCAAAAACTGCGCAACTATACAACTAGTTCTAGGAGCCAATGAACCTATTAGAAAATTTGATCGCGGATCCCAACTAGCCATAAGGCAAAGCCAGAAACAAAAAGATTATATTTCGGCCGCTTGCCAGATTGAACCTATCTCCTAGATTGACTCAAAATATCAAGGATGATTTCTATTGTGCGGGAAAGATGACTTTGACCACTAGGTAGTTTAGCTACTGGATCAATAGGGCCAGTGGCGCCGTTGTGACTGATCGGGCCCAGAGAGATAAACTGAATTCTACCTTCCGTTCTCGACTTGTTCCAGCTGGACCAGGCAACTATAGGCCAGCGCTTAGGAAACATAATTGCACCTAGTTTGGCTAGCATATCGCGATCACCTTTAGCGTGATACAGCCGCTCAATCTCGGCAATGCCATTATCACCACTAACGACACCTGCTATTGAGATCACATCAATGGGCACATCTAGCGCATACTTTAAATAGGTCACTGCTCCTAAAGCAACCTGAGCGCCGCCACTGTAGCCTAGAAGTGTGAGCGGTATTCCTGGCTGATACCCTTTCTGGCGCAAACTATTAAGAATGACCTGCGCTGTTCCTCTATTGAAGACAGGGCCGTAGCGATTGTCCGTAGAAACTGCGACTTGAAAGGTATTGCGAAGGTTGATTAGAATATCTAGCGGACTATTAGGATTATTAGCTTCTATGCGATTGATCCAGCGCCAGAATGAAGCAAAAGGTCTCTGGCTAGTCAGGGGCCGATTGAGCGCAGAGTAGGCCATGATGTCCTGAATGAAAACCATTTCTTCAGGCAGCGTAGTTTCTAAGGTATCTAAAAAGTTCTGAACACGCTTTGGGTAATCAGCACAGCTTTGGGATATACCGTCTAGATAGATCACGTATCGCTTAGGCGTAGGCTGCGAGGATTTGGGCGCGTATGCGTAGTGGTAAGTGGAATGAACTTGAGGATCTAGAATCTGTGGGGATGAGCGCGCTTGAGGAATGGGAAAGATGTGAGTTTCGATACCGTCGCCGTACCAACCAGCCCACCATCCTAGAGATTCAAAGGGAGAAAGCAGCCCAGCTAGGACCAAGGCAATCAGTCCAACACGAATCAGATCAAGGACAAAGCCCAGTAGCCTGCTGTTTAAGGCTAGATACCATTCTAGCCATTGGTTGTTGGCAGGAGACAATAAGACAATGGCACCGATTGCTAAGAAGATAGCAGCACAGAGTTTTATAAGGTAGCGGCGCATAGGTAAATGAGGCGGCAAGAAAATTGACTGTCAGTGTTGTCTTTATAGGCTTTGGTTTCTATTGGTGTACCAACTTAGAATCTACTTTCTAGGATCGAAAGGAACATTAGCTGGATGGGTAGGCGGCATTTGGCTAAGAGGGTCAGATTGGGTTATTTGGGCTCTCAGTCCGACATAGAGTTCTTCGGCAAGGCGGTTGCGGTTTCTAATCAAGTCTTCACCTGCGACCCAGTTTGTAATCCATTGGCCCAGAGAAGCAATCGGCTGGCCGACGGTTTTTTGAATAAGCTGAATGCCAATCCATCCCAAGGCTACACTGCCAAAAGCTTCCCACAGTGCTAGCGTACTAATAGCATCAATACCAACAACAACAGCGAGCAGTGTCCAGATAGAAAGCAGAATGAAGATAGCGCTACCAAAGTATGGCATAACGACGAACACGCCTAGCATTAGCGGTGCGTAGCTAAATCCAATCGTTCGGATAACTGCGCTCAGCGGCAGGTAGCTAGTGAAAACAGTGTTAATACTTATCCAAGTGCTTAGTGCCCAAAAACCAAAGCCAACAACAAAAAGAACGGCTGATATCAGCAGACTTAGAACGAACCGTAGTGGCCGGACCTGATTGATAAAGAGAACGACAATTTGGCTAAGCGACTGGGCAACACCGGCGATGAAAGCGATCGAAAGAGCGGCAAGCAGACTGTGCGGTTGATTCTGCAGGGTTTGAAAAGTGGTAGCACGTAAGGCAATTACTCCTCTAATTAAGTCCCAAAGTTCACTAAAGGCGTCTGTTTGAGGCATAAGGGTCAACAGATGAATGAAGTGCTGAGGGAAAGATGCGAACTGCTCATTCAAAACCACTGCGATCGCTAGAAAATGTAGCTATATAAAGTATTCAGCTTCAAATCATAGTTAGTTGGCGGTTGGTTGGCAAATTTGAGTGCTTACGCCGTCTCCAAAAAGCAAAACAACCTTACATACAAGTACCCGTACAGTCGATAGGGGTTCGCAATAAGAGTAGTATATGGAAGAGACTTCTGATGAAGCTGTACCAAAGCTCAGTGACATTAATAGCGAAACTAGGCGCATATCTATACGCCTATATATGCTTTTAGAACTGATCAAGTCTAGCTCTAGGCCTCCGGAAGCTTGTTCAGAAGCACTACTGCCATCGATTTATCATGAGTTTTCCCTGACAGCTCATCCTTTGAACGCTTTGTTCTAATCCATTAATGATGATTGACCCCTATTGCTCTCTATTCGCTCTGTGAAGTAACGACTTTTACCACAATTACCCTGCCCAGCTTGAAGTTCGCATAGTTCTTTTGACAGCGCACTTACACTAAGCTTCGACTAACATTCTGTATAGCTCCTTGGCCTCGCTTCTTTTCTTAGCCATGCCCAAATTCGAGACCATCCCTTTCTAAGGTATCAATCAGTTAATGCTATTGTTGATATTTAATCTCATTAGCTATAAAATCAGTTTCATCCTGTACCTTTTTGGAGCATTATGACCAAGAAAATGAAGCCAGTAGAGCTTTTCCTCTCTCTAGGTTTAGTCGTTTCCTTGACGGCTGTTGGATGTACGCCTGAAGGCGGCGAGGGCGGTGAGAGCCTCGAGCCTGAACCTACTGAAGAAATTGAAGGTGGCGAAGGCGGTGAAGGCGGTGAAGGCGGTGAAGGTGGCGAAGGTGGCGAAGGCGAGTAAGGCAAGCTTACTAACGGCTTAAACAAAGTCTGCTTGAGTACGACCCGCTTGAATACAACCTGCCTAGATATGGGTTCTGCTCAAATATAGTCCCTCAACGATAGCCGCGAGAATGAAGCTGTCGGCAACGGTTACGCCTGCTAGCACAGCCATCCCTCAATGTCCTCTAATCACACTTTAGTTAGCTTTCAGATGTTAGTTAGCTTTCAGATGGTGCTGCAACCTACAGGTAGCACAAGTGCGTGAATCACAGGCTAATCGATGTATTCAACTACCTTATCGGTCTCGTAACGGAC
>NZ_DS989904.1:4038785-4147886 GCF_000155595.1 Synechococcus sp. PCC 7335
GCCAATTGAGGAAATTAGCGATCGCCTGGAGCAGAGTAGTTACAACCTCAATAAGTCTGTTCCCATTGCTCGGGGTTTAAGCTCTGCTCAAACGACTGCGCTCGCAGAATATGCTGCCCAGCTACCTGGCGTCCGTGTAGAGGCAGAAGCTGTCCGCAACTACCCACGTGGCGACCTAGCCGCTCACGTTTTGGGCTACACAGGTGAGCTGGACGATGTTGAACTAGAAGGGCTGAAAGAAGATGGCTATCGGCTGGGGGATGTGATCGGCAAGATGGGGCTAGAAATGGCCCTAGAGTCCCAACTACGTGGAGAATGGGGCGGACAGCAGGTAGAAGTAGATAGTAGCGGCCGGGTGCTGAGTATTATCGGCGAAAAGCCTTCTATATCCGGTCAAGACGTGCAGACCACACTGGACATAGAGCTGCAAAGAGCTGCTGAAGAAGCGCTGGGCGATCATATAGGCGCTATTGTTGCGATTGATCCGCGTGACGGTGGGGTTAGAGCCATGGTCAGCAGACCTACCTTTGATCCGAATATTTTTTCTACTCGGGTTACTCAAGCGCAATGGGAACAGATTACTAAGAACGGCTATCCCCTGGTGAACCGTGCCATGCGAGCTTATGCACCGGCGAGTACTTTCAAAGTGATTACTGCAACAGCAGGAATGGAGTCAGGTAAGTTTTCTCCTGATGTCGTGCTACCAACCTATCCGTTTTTGACGATTGGTGGCATCCAGTTTTGGGATTGGAATAATGCGGGCTTTGGACCTTTAGGATTTAGAGGGGCAATGGCGATGAGTAGTGACACCTTCTTCTATCAAATTGGTAGAGGGGTGGGGGAGAAGAGCTTACAAAAGTGGATGCGCCAGTATGGACTTGGAGAGCGAACTGGGATTGAACTAGGTGTAGAGGAAGATAAAGGCCTAGTGCCTGACGAGGCATGGAAGCGCGAGATGTTGGATGAGCCCTGGTATCTAGGCGATACGATTAACTCTTCAATTGGTCAGGGAAACGTACTGGCAACGCCTTTGCAAATAGCTGTGATGTTTGCAGCTGTCGCTAATGGGGGCGATCGCGTAACCCCGCATTTTGTACTGGACGAGCGAACCCCTCAAGAATGGCGAACGTCTGTAGGGATGAAGCCTAGTACGATTAAAGTCTTGAAAGAGAGCCTACGCCAGGTAGTCACTGCTGGAACGGGCACTGTGATGAACGACCCAGCACTTCCTCCTGTGGCGGGGAAGAGCGGAACAGCCGAGGCCCCCCCGGGAGAAAACCACACTTGGTTTGGAGCTTATGCACCGTACGACAATCCTGAAATTGTTGTTGTCGCTTTTGGAGAGCACTCTGGGGGCGGTGGTAGCTCCTTCGCTGCACCGATGGTGAAAAAGGTATTGGAGCAGTATTTCGGTGTGAACCAAAAAGAATCCTCTAAAACGGCCCCCTGACTATATCTCTATCGTTCTCCTTACCCCCTACCCAAAGGTAGTCCCGTTCCAACCCCACATTGCCCCCTGAGAATCAGCGAAGTCGATATACGTACGATTAGGGGGAACGCCAAGGGCAGCTTGAACTTTAGCGCAAAAATCCTGACTCATCGTCTGGGTCTTGCTACTACCCATAGTGCCCACGCTCTTTATTTGGATGTAGCAAGTAGGATCGCTTGTGCCACCGAAGGTCATTGCTGTATTTGGTTCAAACGCTGTCATTACATAAGACTCGGGCTTGTTTAAATGCTTTGCCAAGCTAGCTGATAGCTGTTTGAGTAGCGCTTCAACCGTGGTTTTAGCAGGTGCTTCTACTGAAGTTTGAACTTTGATTAAAGGCATAGGACGGCACGTTTTGTGGGGGACATAGCCACTGGACAAAGGCCTGCTCAAAGAAGTCATGCCTACGGGTAAATAGCTAACCAGTTGGCTTAACCCCTTTCGCTGAGCAGAACCACTGATGAGGCAGACTTTTGAGACAGGTAGAGGCAAGCGACCAAAGCTATAGAATACTTCTATCATCTCAAACTGTACTTAGATCGACAGAGCGACCGCCTATCGAATCACCTTTAGCTAACTTGACTAGGCGATCGCTCATGGTTGAGTTAAAACTAGCCAGCTAATCAGCCAATAGAGAGACTTTCCAAAACAAACCGGAGAAGCCAGCTATTATAGAGAGAGTTTACACTTCTTCACATGACGGCGTCTTCGACCACCCACCTTTCAGTAGGCCAAAAAATTAAAGGCTTCATTGAAAAGCGAATCTTGTTAGGTCAACCCCTGACGTTAGAGCTAAGCGCAATTCTAATTGTGTACTTTGTGCAGGGGATTTTGGGGCTCGCTCGTCTAGCAGTGAGTTTCTTTTTAAAAGACGATATTGCTTTATCACCAGCAGAGGTATCAGCACTGATGGGAATCGCGGCGTTGCCGTGGACTATCAAGCCTGTGTTTGGCTTCATGTCGGATGGATTCCCACTATTTCGGTATCGGCGTCGGCCTTATTTGATCTTAGCTGGGATATTAGGGGCGATCACGTGGCTGTCTCTAGCGACCGTCGTTCATACTGGTCTAGCTGCTACGGTCGCTATTCTCTTGACCTCGCTCTCAGTGGCTATCTCAGATGTCATTGTTGATTCGCTGGTGGTAGAACGCGCCAGAGAAGAAGGGCAAGGGGGCATAGGTACACTACAATCTCTAGCCTGGGGAGCGTCAGCAGTCGGTGGACTGATCACCGCTTACCTTGGCGGGCTTTTGCTAGAGCGCACTAGCAATCAAGTCATTTTTGGTATCACCGCTACCTTTCCACTGGTTGTTTGTGGCGTTGCCTGGCTGATTACGGAAGATCCGGTTACGGAGAAATCAAATTTCAAGGTTGTCATCAATCAAGTCAAGCTGCTAAAGCAAGCTGTCTCTAAAAAGGTCATTTGGATGCCAGCTTTGTTCTTATTTTTGTGGCAAGCAACGCCTACCGCCGATTCAGCCTTTTTCTTTTTCTCGACGAATGAACTAGGTTTCGCACCCGAATTTCTCGGTCGAGTTAGACTCGTCACTAGCCTCGCATCACTCATTGGTATCTGGGTTTTTCAAAGGTTTCTTAAAGAAGTCTCCTTTCGTAAGATCTTTGGCTGGTCGACGGTGATATCAGCAGCACTCGGAATGACGACCCTTTTACTTGTTACCCACGTAAACCGCAGCCTAGGAATAGACGATCAATGGTTTAGCTTAGGCGATAGTTTGGTGCTGACCGTAGCTGGGCAAATTGCCTTCATGCCGGTGCTCGTACTCTCTGCTAGGCTGTGTCCTCCTGGCGTAGAAGCGACGTTGTTTGCACTGCTGATGTCTGTTGTCAATTTGGCCGGATTGCTCTCTCACGAACTTGGCGCACTGCTCACTCACCAGTTAGGAATCACTGAGACCAATTTTCAAAGCTTATGGCAGTTAGTCTTAATCACTAATTTGACAACGCTGTTACCGCTACCGCTATTAGGTTTGCTACCGTCAGCTTCTGCGACGGGAGATAGAACGCTCAGCAATGATAAAGCAAGTAGCGACACAGCCACAGGCGCCGAATCGGTGCTAATTCTTGCTACTCCAGAAGTCACGGATGATGCGAATGTTCGCCTGGACATTTCGCTCTAGCTAGCTTGCCTTAGGAAGCTGCATTTAGAACATTTCACCCTGATTTTCTGCTGATAGAGATTAATTCTCGTTCAAACTTATATCCACCTACTTCTCACCTTTTCAGCCCATGCAAACGCTCGAAGCTCCTAACCAACCGCTTTCATACACTCGCGAAGATTGGACTAGTGGCTACCGCTCTCAGCCAGAAGAATTCGCCTATTGGATTGATGACGTAGAAGGAGAAATTCCTGCAGATCTAGAAGGCACGGTGTTTCGCAACGGTCCGGGCCTCACAGATATCAATGGCTATCGGCTAAAGCACCCTTTTGATGGTGACGGCATGATCAATTCGATTGCCTTCAAAGGTGGCAAAGCATTCTATCGAAACAAGTTCGTGAAAACTGAAGCGTTTATCGCCGAACAAAAGAGTGGTAAGCCGGAATATAGAGGCGTATTTGGGACACAAAAGCCAGGCGGTTGGCTAGCGAATGCTTTTGATCTAAGACTAAAGAACATTGCAAATACGCATGTTGTGTATTGGGGCGGGAAGCTCTTGGCTTTGTGGGAAGCCGCAGAACCGCATAGATTAGATCCGCGGACCCTAAAGACTATAGGAATAGACTCTCTAGATGGTTTGCTAAAAAAGGGGGATGCCTTTGCTGCACATCCGAAGTTTGATCCTGACTGTGAGGGGACACAGCGGATGGTTAACTTTGGAGTCAAAACCGGCCTCTCTAGCACCATTAGTCTGTATGAATTCACTCCAGACGGAAGGCTGGCTCATCAGCATAGGCATAGCGTTCCGGGCTTTGCCTTTCTACATGACTTCGCCATTACGCCAAACTATTGCCTCTTTGTGCAAAACCCAGTGGGCTTTAATCCTTTGCCGTTTGTGTTCGGCTTCAAGGGCGCAGCAGAATGCATCCAATTCAATCCTAAGCAGCCTACGAAGATTGTTCTAATTCCTCGAGATGGAAAGGGTGAAGTTCGTTTCTTCGACACTGATTCCTGCTTTGTTTTTCATCACGCGAACGCATTTGAGCACGGAAACCAGCTAATTCTTGATTCAGTTTGTTATGACAGTTTCCCAACTATAGACGATGCCGAAGACTACAGCACTGTAGATTTTGATCATGTCCCTGCTAGTCAGCTCTGGCGATTTTCAATTGATTTGAACACAGAGAACGTTGCTGTGGAAAAGATAATCGAGCGACCCTGTGAGTTCCCAGCACTCAACCCAAAGCAAGTGGGTAGAAATTACCGATATCTATTTATGGGAGCGACAGATGGCGCAATTAAAAATGCGCCACTTCAGGCCTTGATTAAAAGAGATATGCAGACTGGAGAAGAGCAGCTGTGGAGCGCCGCTCCTCGAGGATTTGGCGGAGAACCATTATTTGTGGCCCGACCCGGGAGTAAGGCAGAAGATGATGGTTGGGTACTGCTGTGGATCTTTAACGCAGCAGGTGATCGCACTGAACTGACTATCTTTAATGCGCAAGATATTACCCCTGGTCCGATCGCGACGCTAAAGTTAAGACATCATATTCCTTATGGCTTGCACGGGAGCTTTGTATCGGAGTACTTTGGCCCAGAAACAAATCTAAGCTAAGACAGCGCGAAAGCCCTACTCTACTTCTACTGAAGCAGTTAGAGCATCTGTTGCCATTGGCCTATCCAATGACTGAGCTTTCGTTGTCAGCAGAGATTCCAGATAAGACCGCAACCTTTCACCTTGTGCAAAATCAGCGATATAGATTTGACCGCTTTGTTTTCTAAACAACGGAAATTCAGCCAGTAGCCGATAGTTATCCACATCTGAGGTTTGAACGCTGATTAGAGGGCGATCGCCTTCAGTAGGAACCAGCCCTGGTGGCAAATGTCCCTCAATTAATGCTAGTAGATGCGCCTGAGAGATCTGAATGTCCACTCCCCGTTCAGATAGCAGGTGCATAATGCCGCCAGCAGGTAAAGGCTGCTCTGGCAGAGTACGTAATAGCTCTAATAACAAGAAATAGTCACTGTAGCGATGGCGAGCAGTGTCTAGAACAGTAGGATAGTGGCATAGATTTGCTAGGCCATAGGCAATACGGCTACAGCTATTGGGATACTCGCCGCTGTAGGTGTCTTGAATGATGGTAGCGTTGGGAAACTGCTGTCTAAGCCAATCGGAGACGATAGCTAATGAGGCCATTCCTCCCGTGCAAACGACCTGTTTAATCGACTCAGGCAATAAGGCTTTCTGATTAAGTAGGGTGCTAGTCAGCCGGTTGATGCGCTGGACATAGGGGAAAAAGACCTTGGTTTCTAAGTCTCTACGAGTGATAACCCAATCACGATTGCCTAGCTGCACAGTTACCTCATCATTTTCTTGAAGCATCATCTTTAGATCCCGAGCAGTTGCTAGGGCTTGCTGACCTAACGATGAATCATTCAATCGCTGAGCTAGGCGATGACGAGCGATCCGATTTGCCTCACCAGGGCGAGGAAGCTGAAGCTGATCGAGCTTTAAACTTTCCCAGTCGTCAGCTGACGGCTGGCCAGACTGTTGAGTGTTGGTACTTGTTTCATTTTGAAGAGGCAGATGGAGAAGTTGACAGATAATATCTTGATCTACACTATCGCCTGCATAGGTATAGCTACGTGAAGCGAAATCAGAATAGCTGAGTTGCGTGAGGTCTGTGGGCAAATTGGCGATCGCAACTTCAGTTAGTGTCGCTCCTGCACTCAATACAACGCTACCTCCGCTCCAATTACAGTTGTACAGCCCCAGTTGCTGATTGTTGTTAGGCTCATCTATAGTCGATAGTGGCAAAGCAGATAACAAAGCGGCAATTGCATCTTCTACAAAAAAGACCTGATCGGGTGTCGCTACTAATCCAGATGATAGTGCTGCCTCTCGAATGTTGAAACTGTAGGTATCTGGCCAGTTAGTTGGATAGCCGATGATCACACCCTCTAAACTCGTCAACGCTCGGCGCAGAGTATCATCTTCTATTCCTACGGCATGACAGCTCATATGATCAGCACTCAGCGTTCGGAATAGATCGCAAACGGCTCTTTGCAATGATAGTAGAGGGAGCGACATTCGCTCAGACCACTGTATCTGGGGTTCTCCTGAAACATCATCAGGAATGCCTGTTTTGAGCATTGTCTTAAGCGATCGCAGCAAAGGAGTATTCTCTTGCAATGCTGCTGGACCTACCACCCCGATTCCTAGCTGCCCAGATACCTTTGAATCAACAGAAGCTACCGCTGGCAGACGAAACCGTTTAGCCTCACTATCACCTGAAACGCTCCAGTACAGCTCATACATACGATGGGTGTATCGCTCCATCAAGACTACTGATAAACCCGTTGTCCCCAGATCAATGCCTAGAAACCAAGCAGACTTATCATCATCCTCAGGGGCAAAGCCTTCATTATCCGATAGTTGAAGGGCGCTCTCTTTTTTCTTCGAATGAGTCGGTTTAGATCGTCTAGTTTCAGTTGAATGATCTAGAGTAGACCGCACTGAGTTAGATTGCGCTAAACCAGATTGCTCAGCTAAAAGCTGTTGCGAATCGCCAGATTGCTGAGCACGCTCTGACTGGTTAGAAGAATCGATTGATTCAGTCGCTTCAAAGAAGTTTGACTCGATATCCCCGTTTGACATTAGGCCATCTGTATCGGGCCGATCGGTTCTGACAAGTCTATCGCTCGACTCTATGTTGCCTGAATCAGCATCAATCAAATTGTCTTTGTTAACAGTTTCGGTTGGTTCGTCTGGGATCACCTTAGAGTCACTATTGACTGAGACATTAGGTGAGCTGGCGCGTGAGATCGAGGCATCCTCGGACCGCTCAGAAACAATTGGATCTTCCTCTACTATTGGCACTTCGAGCGCACTAATAATCGATGCCTGATTGTTCTCTTTCAGCTCACCTTGTAGCTCTTTTGAAAGTGCCGAGTCGTTTCCTTCTGCTAAAGAAAACGTATCTGACATCTCTTTAGTATCGATTCCATCTGATTTTGGCGAAGACTCTATAACCCCGTTAGCGTTGTTTGATTCAACAGAGCTATCTCTGCGATCTCTTCCACCAGGCTCGATCATATCGGCCAGATTGTTACGCTTGCCATCAGAATTGCTCTGATCAATTCCGTTCACCTGAGCGAGTTCATCCACAGGTGCTTCAATTGAAGAGTCGATCATCATATGCTTAGCGTCGGTCAAATCAGAAATAGTCAGGTTGGCCAAAAAGACGGCATCTGCTGTAGGGGTTACTTTGGATTCAACATCGAGATCTTCCGCTTCCGCTTCGGCCACCTGTGTCTTTGCGATCACAGCATCCACCACACTGTCACTAGACTCTGCCTCAGCACGCTTGCTACTTTGATCAACATCCTGACTAGGTAAATCAACAGTGGTGGTGCTGTCTTCACCGATGAAAGTCGCCGATTCAGCTTCACCAACCTCGGATTCTAACCCGTCACCTTGGATTTCACGCGGCAGAATCTCATCGAGAGAAGCTACTGTATCTAGCTCATTTAGCTCTGCGTCACTTTCGACAATCGGTAGCACCGAAACATCGCCATGTGATGAAGCAGAATCAGAGACACTTGTTTGATCAAGCGTTTGTTCAAGTTGTGCAGTCAAATGATCAATCAGCGATCGCATGCTTTTCTTGCCCTGACGACCTAGACTATGAATACTTTCAATCCCTTCGTTGATAGAGGCTTGATATTTACTGATGTTGCTTTGGAGCGTTTCAAACGTCTGCTGCAAAGTCGAGTCGATATCGATCAGTAGCTGTTCAGATTTAGACTGAAGCTGCTGTATCTTTTCTAGCTGCTCGTGACTAGGTTGTAAATTTGATTGACCTGACTCTGTAGCTGCTGACGGCGCTGAGGCTACAGCCGTATGGTCCAAGTTAGTTTGAGTTAGCTGCTGCTTCACCAGCACAGACAAATTCTCTTGAAAACGTTCCGTCAGCACAACTAAAAACTGATTGAGCTGCGCTTCGTCTATCTGCGAGTGACTATCTTTGCTATGAGGATCATCAGCCTGCTCAGCCATACTTTGAGTAATATGCGATCGTTGTCTTTCTAATGCTTCCACTTCGTGACGTAAAGCCTCTTTAGCCGACTGCAAATTATCTATCTCTAGGCGCAGTGGTCGCAGTGCATTCGACTTCAAAAAAGTCATTTCGGTCCGTAGCGTCCGTAGTAAATCTTCAGTAGATTCGCCTGATTCTTGCCCTTCTGATGCTTCAAACAACTGGTCTAGTGACTTTAAATAGGTTTGTGCTTGCACTAAAACCTGTCGCTGTGACTCGACTTCACTAGCTTTTATCCATAGAGTTTTTGGCTTTTTCACCGCTAAAGCCTGCTCTATATCAGCAATCAGTGATTGAATTTGTTCCTTCTGAGAAGTCACCATGAATGCCTTGAATGTAGTCAAATAATTATGTGCTCGAAAGCTGCTAGCGTTAAGCAACAGCAAAAGCCTAGTATTAGGCTATGTATGGCTGCTATGTACGGCTATAGAGGGAACGGATTTAGTGAGCTTACAGAGCACCGTCATAAGATCATCAGAATTTTACCGCCTAAAGCCGGAATGTAAGTGCATAGGATGCAAACCCAAAACATAAGCGCTTAGGCCTAAGCGAGCTTCGTCCCCCAAAAATAGCTTTCTATAGAAATAGCTCTAGGCCAGCTCTGCCACATAGATTCTATATTTCTATATATAGAGATTGAGTCAACGAGTAGCCTTGATAGCAGCTCTAGAAACGCAAGCGAATGTCTCGAAAAATATACTATCTCTGTCGTTTTTGCAATGACCCCAAACAATAGAAGAGGATGCTATAAGTTATAAACCTTCCGTTAGGCCCTCGTGCTATTTAGGACTGTTCCGATACCAGGATCGATAGCTCTTTTGGACAGAACCCGTTCCTCTATCTCGTTCCTCTATGTAGACAGCACCGATGTAAGCCTTTAAAACTTTGCCTTTTTATTTTGATCGACTCTTATCGACTCTTAATTCTTGACTCTTAAATATATGCCATCTAGCAGCTGATTATGGACGGACACTCTCGCAATACCCGTGACCTTATCCGCATGACTCCTTTTTTTTGTGAGCTCGATCCAGTTTTAGCCGCAGAAGCTGCTGCTCAAGTAGTCACTCACCATCATCCTGCTAACCATGCGATTCTGCTAGAAGACGACTGGGGTAGTTCTGTCTACTTTGTTCTAGAAGGCTGGGCGAAGATACGGACTTATAATATAGATGGCAAAGAAGTCACGCTTAACATGTTAGGAAAGGGCGAAATGTTCGGCGAGATGGCTCCTTTAGAGGAAACCCCACGTTCTACTGACGTTATTTCTTTGACACCAACTGTCATCGGCAGTATGCCTGCGCCGCATTTCGTTAAACTAATCCGTACAGAGCCTATGGCTGGTCTGTATATAGCAAAGCTGATCGCTAAACGTCTAAGACAAGTCAATCGCCGTCTGCGCCTGCGCGAATCAGACAGTCAGTCTCGAGTTGCCGATGTCCTACTGTTCTTAGCCGAAGGTCAGGGGAAGGTCGCTGGTGAAGGGATGGTAATCCCTAAATTACCTCACAAAGAACTTGGTGGACTTAGCGGACTTGCCAGAGAAACGGTTACTAGAGCGCTGAGTAAGTTAGAGAAAAGAGGCATCATTCAGCGCGATCATAATATTCTTAAAATTACTGATATTGAAGCTCTTGAACAACTTCTGGTATAGCAATTCTCGCCTATGACCGAGCCCAACCACGACCCGATACCAGAGCAACTAAACGACGAGCCTTGGATATCCGATTCTTCATTACCTACCGCTCACGCTGCTGATCGCTACTCTGTTCAGTCCATCGATGCTGAGCGGAAAGTCGATACTGAAGGCACAGTCGATTCCTATAACTCTCCTCTGCTATCGACTATGCCTGCTCGTTCCTTACCGCCTTCACCTTTGCCTCTAGTCGAAACCGCCTTTCTAGCTAGCGCTGCTAGTCTTATGTGGCTAGTCAACGTATACTTTCCGCCCGGTCCACTACTACGAATACTCTTCCCGTTACCTATTACGCTGGTTTACTTGCGGTGGAATGCTCGTGCAGCTTGGATGGGAGCGACGGTATCAGGGTTGCTGCTTACCATCCTGTTAGGCCCTACTCGTAGTGTTTTGTTTGTGATGCCCTATGGCATCTTGGGTGTGCAGCTGGGGTATCTATGGCGTAGAAAAGCCGGATGGGGTATTTCTATTTTGACGGGAGGATTGCTAGTTACGTTTGGAACGTTTTTCCGAATTTGGCTGCTTTCTATCTTAGCGGGTGAAGATCTGTGGGGCTATCTAATTGCGCAGATCACTCAGTTTATAGATTGGAGCGTAAGATTGCTGACAAACTGGGGCTTGATCGGACTAGGAAGATTTGGACAGCCAGATATGGAAATCATCGCGATCGCCGCTGTCTCTATGACCGTTTTTGCTAGCGTTGTCTACCTATTTACCGTACATCTTGCTGCGTGGCTCATTCTAGAGCGTCTTGGTATTGTCATGTCAGAACCTCCAAACTGGGTACAGGTGCTCATAGACGAATAGGATGATCAGACTTTGTGCTGAGACCAGTCCAGGAGCGAGTTACCGATGGCTCAACCACTACCGAGGTAAAAAGCCCCTATTCGTTTGCGTTCTTAGCTTTACAGAAACTGCGCTTATTCCTGGCATTTCAGCTGCTGGGGACAGCCAACAAGATCGACTGGGCGTCGCCGCCGCCGACGCTAACTACTTGCTCGCAGGAACCTCTCTCGTTCCTTTATCGGCTGGAATTTCTCCTGCTGTGATTACCAGGTCTATCTTGTGTGGACAGACTATTGACTGTCAGCTAATTAGCACTGGGCTGCCAAAAGCGCTTAGCGTTCCTCATCTATCGCTACCTCAAACCATTGCCAAACCTATTCAAACAGGGCAGGCGATGACGATTGCCGAAGCGAATATGCTTTTTCGCCTAGGTCGAGATCTAGGCTGCCAGCTAGCTGATCAGCTAGCTAAGCAATGTCAAGCTAGCTACTTGGTTATTGGAGAATGTGTGGTCGGTGGCACGACGACTGCACAGGCCATCCTCACTGGCCTAGGCTATACCGTAATTAACCAGATGAGTAGCAGTTTGCGACTAGGCAATCACTTGAAAAAGCAAACCTTAGTCAAACAGGGACTAGCTAATTGGAAAACCCGTTGGAACCAGCCACAGGAGGCGTCAGCGATAGGGTTAGTCGCAGCTGTAGGCGATCCGATGCAGATTGTGGCAACAGGAATAGCACTATCGGCCAGTCAATCGTGCGGAGTACTTTTGGCAGGTGGCTCACAGATGCTAGCGGTCTATAGTCTGTGTAAGGCACTAGCGCAAGAGAAAAGAATTGTCTGGCAGCCTGAGCAAGTAGTCGTAGGCACGACCCGCTGGGTAATAGAAGATAATAGTGCAGATACAGTGGCGATCGCGCACCAAGTAGGCGCTACCTATCTAGCCAGTGAAATCACCTTTAGTCAATCGCCCTATATGCAGTTGCGAGCTTATGAGCAAGGATTTGTAAAAGAGGGAGTGGGAGCTGGAGGATGCGTGATCGCCGCACACCTTTATGGTCAATGGACGCGATCACAGATTCGTCATGCCGTTGAAGCTCAGCTCCGGCTATCTATCTGAGGGTATCTTGAGGCCTTCAAAGCTAATTAAACGTAGGTAGCCCATTTTGGACTTGGCACTATCTTCTAAGCAGCGCTTATAGAGAGAAGCTTTCAAAAGCGAAGCCTTCTAATAAGAGCGGTAAGCCATAATCTGCTCCTCCAAAGCCGCTATACGGTTGTATGCAGCGGTCAGCTGAGCTGTCAACCGCTGAATTTGGATCTCTGGCGATAGCGTTCTTGTGGTACTTGACGACTCTCCTTCTAAATAAGGATCATCGCTCAATACATCTTTATGCATCATTGCTGGGTTAGGAGAGCGACGCATAGCCGTTGGTGATAGATTAACCGCGTTAGCATCTGACAAAATCTCTCTAGTCGTCGAACGACCGTACCCATTGGTGATGCTAGCATCTACCTTCTCAGTCAACTGCGCTATCAAGCCATGGAGCGAGTCAACTTTGTCACTCAGCTCAATTACCTGCTTTTCTAAAACATCCATAGCCATAAAGACAGTTGTGTTATTGAATTTTTCAATCCTATTAATAAGTGCAGTAACCGGCCCCCGAAATCACTAGATGATTTAACCTTTGCTATAAAAAATTTACAAATCCTCAGAATTCGAAAATTAAATTTCAATCTTTATCCGATGCGAACTGTTAAGTAGTTGTTCCTCAGGACTGTCTTTAACTCAAGTCATAGGGACTTTGGTAGAAGTATGATAGCTCTAGTAGTTGTGAGTACCTGGCATCTATGTACTTTACAGAACTGTTATATAACGTAGGTGTTCAAATCCGAACCTCTACAAAGCGTCAAAATGCCCACTAGGCGATCTATAATTCTCAGCAAGTGTAAAGAAAGTACACGCACGTTTTAGTCCTAGAGGTCCTATGAAATTTTTAGCAAAAGCATTCCGCAGCTTAGGTACTACCCTAATGATGGCTGCTCTGATTATTAGCAGTTGCGCGGTGCTTGCGACGCCAGCTCTTGCCGCTGACCAAACCGTCAAAATGGGTTCAGACGGTGGGTTACTTGTTTTTGAACCAGCAACTGTCACCGTTTCCAAAGGAGATACCGTCACTTGGGAAAATAACAAGATGGCACCCCACAACGTTATCTTTGATCCAAACAACATTCCTGGTGGTAAGGAAGTAGCTGATAAACTGACTAATAAACAGCTGACTTTTGCACCTGGCGAGTCTTACTCTAGTACTTTTGATGTGGAGCCTGGCGAGTACACTTACTACTGTGCGCCTCACCGGGGTGCTGGTATGGTTGGCAAGGTAATTGTTAAATAATCTTTGATCGGCTAACTTTTGAGAACAATTTATTACTAAGAGCTCTGTTAGAGATATCTAATGGAGCTCCTTTGTTTAAGACTCAATGACTTTTCGCCATTGAGTCTTTCGATTATTGAAAGACGTCTATGCTCACTGCTTAGTCAGCAGTTGATACTTACTTTTGATGTTTAGTTCATAAGGTAAGCTTTTGGCTAACTGAGCTTTTGATAAAGCTAGTATCAGGTAGCAACTTTGCTAAAGCGTTCGTTTGTTATGTCCATAGCTGTTGGATGATAGATGTATACTTAGCAAGCTGTGCTACTAGCTATGCATAAGTTTCGTTCGTCCCAACTTTTATTCCAACTAACACGTAGATGTATCTATATAGACACAGTACATAAAACTGGATATGAAACTGGTTATTGGAAATAAGAATTACTCTTCTTGGTCTTTACGGGCGTGGATGCTACTGGCCAAATTTGATCTTCAGTTCGAAGAGATTCAAGAATCTCTCGAACGTGAAAACTCACACGGAACCCTCACAGAACGACTAAAGCAGTACTCGCCTACTGGTCGTGTGCCTGTTTTGATCGACCAGAAAACAACAGTATGGGACTCGCTGGCGATCTGTGAGTATATTTCTGAAAAGTATCTCTCAGGCGAAGGTTGGCCAGCTGATGAATCTCTAAGAGCTGAAGCGAGAGCTGTCTGCGCTGAAATGCATTCTGGGTTTATGGGTCTGCGTAGCGAGCTACCGATGAACTGTAGAGCGAGCCGACGGATTAATCCTTCAGCTACAGCTTATCAAGACATCGCTAGAATCGATGCTATTTGGTCAGGCTGTATGGCTCGAAATCCTGACACTTGGCTATTTGAAAGATTCTCTATAGCCGATTGCTTTTATGCGCCCGTAGTCATGCGCTTCAAGACCTACAGCATTGTTCTATCAGAATTAGCCACACGATATCAGAACTTCTTTTTGGAAGATTTCACGCTAAAGAAGTGGGTTGATGCAGGTAAAGTGGAAACTGAAGTACTTCTAGAAGAGGAAGTTGGAGAGCCTTGCTGATACACAAATAAGTACGCAAGAGTGCCATCGCCTCTAGACCATTTCAGATTGCTTAGCTGCAGGTTGAGGCTGGGGTTGGAATTGGAAGAGTGTATACACAACGTTGCGGCGGATACCTGTCATCATTTCTAAGAAAACTTCGTAGCCTTCGCTCTTGTATTCAATCAAGGGATCTTTTTGACCATAACCACGCAGGCCAACGGTCTCCCGTAGGGCGTCCATCTGCTGCAAATGCTCACGCCAGAGTGTATCGATCTGCTGAAGAATAAAGAATCGCTCGGCTTCCCTCATCAGACCAGGCTTGATCATATCAACCTGAGCTTCTTTGAGGTCATAGGCGATGCGAACCTGCTCCGCTAAGAAAGTTTTCATCTCGCCCATGGATAGATTCTCTAGCTGGTCTGGGGTCAAATCAGAGAGCAGGTAGACAAACTCTTGTACTTTGCTAACAACGCTAGCTAAATCCCATTCTTCTGAAGGAAGTTCTGGATTAACGTAGGCTTCGACGATGTCGTCCATGGTCTGCACGGCATAGCCTAAGACAAGTTCTTTAAGCGCTTGACCCTCCAATACGCGATGGCGCTCAGCGTAGATAGCACGGCGCTGATTGTTCATCACCTCATCGTATTCGAAGACCTGCTTACGGATGTCATAGTAGTAGGTTTCAACTTTCTTCTGGGCGCCTTCTAGTGAACGAGTAAGCATCCCGGATTCAATTGGCATGTCTTCTTCTACGCGGAAAGCATTCATTAGGCCTGCAACGCGATCGCCTCCAAAAATCCGCAGTAAATTATCTTCTAGACTCAAGAAGAACTTAGTCGAACCAGGATCGCCTTGACGACCTGCGCGGCCTCTAAGCTGGTTATCCACCCGCCTAGATTCATGGCGCTCCGTGCCAATCACATGTAGACCACCTAACTGAATTACCTCGTCATGCGCAGCTGAGGTGATTGCTTCGTAAGCTTCTAGAACCTGGTTATGAACATCGCGTAGCTTCTGGATCACGGGTTCGTCAGAAGGTGCTTTCTCTGCGGCTACCGCGATCTTATCTTCTGCGGCTAGTTCCGATAGGCTTTGCGCCCCGTATGTCTTGACTGCAAAATCGACGGCTTCTTTTAGGTTGTTCTTGATCTCAGGTGAGAGATCGGTTGGAAAGATCTGCGGAGCAACTTTCCAGGTTTTGACCTTCTTCTTATCGGCAAATCCAGCTTTCTGACGACTGTTCTTAGCCGCAGATACCTGCGCCACACCAAACTTATCGTCGTCTTCATGCTTAACTAGCCTTGGCATAAAGTACTCGCGTACTTTTAGCCGCGCCATATAGTCGGCGTTACCTCCTAGGATAATATCCGTACCGCGCCCTGCCATGTTGGTTGCGATCGTGACTGAGCCACTGCGACCTGCTTGGGCCACAATCTCTGACTCGCGTTCTACATTTTCTGGCTTGGCATTGAGGAGGTTATGAGGAACTTTGAGATCACTGAGTAGTGCAGAGAGGACCTCGGATTTTTCGACGCTAGTCGTACCCACAAGGACAGGCCGACCCGTTTCATGCATCTCAGCGCATTCTTGGGCGATCGCATTCCACTTCGCATTTTCAGTCTTATAAACCACATCGGGCAGATCACGGCGTTGGGAAGGGCGATTCGTAGGAATGATCGTAACTTCTAGCTTATAGATCTTTTCAAACTCAGCTTCCTCTGTCTTTGCAGTTCCAGTCATTCCAGAAAGCTTTGGGTACAGCAAAAAGAAATTCTGATAGGTGATAGACGCAAGTGTCTGAGTCTCAGGCTGGATCTCGACGTGTTCTTTGGCCTCAATTGCCTGATGCAAGCCGTCACTCCAGCGACGACCAGCCATCACACGGCCAGTAAATTCGTCGACAATCACAATTTCGCCGTTGCGCACGATGTAATTGACATCCTTGGTAAATAGCTCTTTCGCCTTAATTGCGTTGAAGATATAGTGCGCCCAAGGGTCCTTAGGATCGAACAAATCAGTTACATTGAGCAGACTCTCTGCTTTTTCAAAGCCTTCGTCCGTTAGCAGCACATTACGAGCTTTCTCGTCGACTTCGTAATCAACCTCATCTCCTTCTAGCTGAGCAGCAACTTCAGCCGCCTTCGTGTACTTTTCACCCGGACGTTCTACCTGCCCCGAGATAATCAACGGCGTCCTGGCCTCATCAATTAAGATAGAGTCAACTTCATCAATCACGCAAAAGTTGAAAGGACGCTGAACGACGTCTGTCATTTGCGTTGCCATATTATCGCGCAGATAGTCGAAGCCAAACTCGCTGTTAGTGCCGTAGGTGATATCGCAAGCGTAGTTCTTTTTGCGCTCTTTTGGACTCATGCCCTGCTGGATCAAACCCACACTTAGCCCTAGAAATCGGTGAACTTGGCCCATCCATTCCGCATCGCGGCGCGCTAAGTAGTCATTGACCGTTACGATGTGAACGCCTTTTCCTGAAATTGCGTTTAGATAGGCTGGTAAGGTCGAAACAAGCGTCTTGCCTTCACCTGTTTTCATCTCAGCAATTTGACCATCGTGTAGCACCATGCCACCCAATAGCTGTACGTCGTAATGACGCATACCTAAAACTCGTTTTGCGGCTTCTCTAACAACAGCAAAAGCCTCTGTTAGAATGTCGTCTATCTCTTCGCCGTTCTCTAAACGCTGCCTAAACTCAGCTGTTTTACCAGCTAGCTCATTGTCAGAAAGTGCCTGCACTTCCTCCTCAAGCAGGTTCACCTCTTTAATATCGGGCTGATATCTTTTGAGCTTACGAGTATTCGGATCGCCTAGAAGTCTTTTTAGCATGTCGGGCTGGAGAAACGACGAGCGAGGCAAGTATAGGTCAGCCCCGGAATATTAATTCTACCTAATCTTATGGGGATAGCTGACCTGTAGGGAAGGGCCGAGCAGGTCGGGTTTCCCTACAGAGAAGTCTCATGTTCAGAGATGTTACCGCTTTAAAGATGTCACTGCAGATTGAACAATACGTGTCGAGATCTCGATTCCATCTGGATTCTCAGCCTTATCGTCTCGATCTATCTATTCGGGTTCGAGATGATGTCTCGGTAGTTTTGGGTGGTAGCTGAGAGGTGGCAGCTTGTGCAAGTAAGTAAGTTGAGCGGCTGAGGAAGGTTGACTTGAGGATGAAGCGCTTGGAAGTAGTCCGAGTTAAAGAGTCTAAAGGGAGTTGGAGCGCTGCTTTTGTGAGGACGTGAGTAAGCTTGGAGGTAGTTGATGATTAGCTGCTTTTCAAAAGCGGTGATGTCACTAAGCGTCAGGCCGTAGTGTTCAGAGTCGACAACGAGGTGCTGCCAGGTCTGCGTAGGGAGAACAGCTGGCGGTAGAGCAACGTGACAGGTAGCGCATTCGTTGAGATAGATGCGGTAGCTAGCTTCGAGCCGAGAATTAATGGGATCAACCATGCCATAGGAAGTATTGGCAGTTGTGAGGGTGTTGGTGGTACTTGCAGCGCGACCTGTATCAATCGCAGTGGCCATACCACTTCCTAGCAAGACGCTGATTGCAAATGCTAGGAAGCTTGCAATCAGCATCGAGAGTTGAACTGGCCGAATAGGTTGCATAGAAAGCTCAGCTAGGATAAGCAGTTAAATGAAGTTATCTGATGGATTTTGTCCAAGATATGGCAGCTATAGCTGTTGCAGAGCTGCTGGAGGCACTATCAGATGTTATAACCTTGTGCTGTAGAGAGGCACTCTAACTATGCCGGTGTTCTGATTCCATCAGCAGTTTATACAGCTACAAAACAGCTACAGAACGTAAGTCATGAAAGCATCACTTTAGACTCAGTTAGTCCGAGACAGATTAGTAAGTGCGCATCTATATTGAAGAGTGAATTGTGTAAACAATTGTATTTTGGTGAGGTCTATGGACGGTCGGAATATTCAGTTTCGCTATATGCAAACGTTCTCGCCCTGTGAGCTTGAGCAGGTATGTGATTTGTTTGAGCGAGCTGCATTTTGGGCTAAGACAAGAAAACCAGAAGAGATGGCCGTCGCGATCGCGCATAGCCATCCAGTCGTGATAGCATGGGCCAGCGAGCACCTGATAGGATTCGCTAGAGCAACATCAGACGGCGTATTTAGAGCTACCATCTGGGACGTTGTCATGCATCCTAACTATCAAGGGGCTGGGCTAGGTCGCAGATTAGTAGAGACTTTAATTGCCCATCCCCATATGAACAAAGTAGAGCGCACCTATCTGATGACTACCTATCAGCAGCGCTTTTATGAACGAATTGGGTTTGAGCAGAACACCACCACTACAATGGTTCTACACAACCAATCAATCGGCCTGCTACAGCCAACAGAAATACAGCGAGCTGAGAAGGCTGAAACTGTAGATGCGTAGTGGGCATTTAGCGCTCTTAGAGGAAGAGAATAAAGGAGTCAGCTAGCGTTCAGTACCTGTAGTTTCTACTATCTAGCTTCTTCTGCCTCGATCTTTGTCCGAGATTCTCCCCAATAGGCGCTGTAAGTCCATTCTTCTTTAGCGCCTTTGTCTACGGTCTTCCATCGGTAGATGACCCCTTGATTGGGGTTGACGCCGACTTCTAAAAGTTTGGCACCCATGTAGTATTCAGTTTGCTTGAGAGTGCGGCTGCGGAAAAACTCGCTCTCTCGCTTAGAAATCATTTTAGTGATGTGGGCTTGAGTCGGCTTGGCCATGATTCCGAATATCTATACTTTTGTCAGCAATTTGAATTGCTCTCTATATTAGGCCGTTATGCTCTATGCCTCGTCATTTGAAGCCGATACTTTCATCAAACGATGCGTTAGGTAAACATTGATGGCTGAATGTAAATAAAGCCTGCTGACTACTGAGCTCGGCTCAGTCAGGTCTCTATACTGAACTCTCAGCTCGTTTTGTTGCTTTGGATTTTTTTGACCTGTTCAAACTAAGAACAAGGTTGAGGCAAGTAAAGCGGCTGACACCTGAACCATATCTACACAACTGTTGATAAGAAAGAGCGAAGAACTAAGTATGGCGCTACAGGCTTGCACAGATCATCCTAGTGAAACAGTCAGCTCTGATATACCTGTTCTCAAAGAACGTGGTCAGCGAGAAGTATTTTGCGGGCTAACAGGTATCGTTTGGTTGCACAGAAAGATGCAGGATGCCTTTTTCTTAGTGGTCGGCTCTCGAACCTGTGCCCACCTGATTCAATCGGCGGCGGGGGTCATGATCTTTGCGGAACCTCGATTTGGCACAGCAATTTTAGGCGAGCGCGATCTAGCAGGGCTTGCTGATGCGAATGAAGAGCTAGAGCGGGTTGTTGAAGAGCTACTAGTCCGTCGGCCCGATATTAATACTCTGTTTTTGGTCGGCTCTTGCCCTTCTGAGGTGATTAAGCTGGATCTTGCTAAGGCTGCGGAGAAGCTAAACCATCGGCATTTTCCGAAGACTAGAGTGCTGAACTACTCTGGTAGTGGCATTGAGACAACCTTTACTCAGGGAGAGGATGCGTGCCTAGGTTCGATGGTCCCGGTATTACCTAGCAAAGAAACCGACGAGCCAGCGCTGATGGTAGTCGGTAGCTTAGCTGATGTCGTAGAAGATCAGTTTCAGAGATTGTTCAACCAGATGGGTATTGGTCCTGTCTCTTTCTTTCCGCCGCGCCGCGCCGCAGACTTGCCCAGTGTTGGCAAAGGAACGAAGCTATTAGTCGCTCAGCCATTTTTGAGTGAGACTGTACGGCTTTTAATCGCTCGCGGCGCAAAGCTGCTACCTTCACCCTATCCGTTTGGCATCGAAGGAACGACAGCTTGGCTGAAGACAGCGGCAGAAGCCTGGGAGGTGGATAGTGAGAAGTTTGAAGCAGTGATCGCGCCTGCAGTCGCTAGAGCTAATACCGGTTTAGAGCGCTATCGCCAAGAATTAAGCGGACGCAAGGCTTTCCTCTTTCCCGACTCTCAGCTAGAAATTCCGCTTGCTCGCTTCCTTTCTCGTGAATGTGGCATGGAGCTAGTAGAGGTAGGTACACCCTACATTGACCGTCTCCTGATGGATCATGAGATTGCTCTTTTACCCCAGGGTACGGCGCTTTCCGAAGGACAGGACGTAGAAAAGCAGTTAGATCGCTGTCGGAGTGCCCGCCCAGATATCACAGTCTGTGGTTTGGGCCTAGCTAATCCGCTAGAAGCCGAGGGGATGGCGACGAAGTGGTCAATTGAGCTGGTGTTCTCACCGCTACATGGCTATGACCAAGCGGCAGATCTAGCGGAATTGTTTACGCGATCGCTAGAAAGACGGAAGCGACTGACGGTTTGATATTGCTGAGCTAACGCCTACAGCTCACTGCTATAAAAGACGCCCTGCGAGCGACTTCGCTCAGCCAACATTATCTCTCTTAACTTCATCTCTTAACCTATGGAATTGACTCTGTGGACTTATGAAGGCCCTCCCCATGTCGGGGCCATGCGCGTAGCCACCTCGATGGAAGGCGTGCATTATGTGCTCCATGCGCCTCAAGGTGATACCTACGCCGATCTGTTGTTCACCATGATTGAGCGCCGCGATCAGCGCCCGCCCGTCACCTATACCACTTTCCAAGCAAGAGACTTAGGCGGCGACACTGCTGAAATGGTGAAAACCTCTGTACGCGATGCCTATAATCGCTTTTCACCGCAGGTAATGCTGGTGGGCGAAAGCTGCACAGCAGAGCTGATTCAAGATCAGCCCGGTTCGCTAGCTGAGAGTATGAATCTACCGATTCCGGTGGTGAGCTTGGAGCTGCCTGCTTACTCTAAAAAGGAAAACTGGGGGGCAAGCGAGACACTCTACCACTTAGTTAGGAAGCTATTGCTCTCTAAAGCACTGCCGGCGGGTACACAGCGACCTGAAAGAGATCTGGCCATTCGGCCCAAGGCAAATATCATCGGTCCGACCGCACTAGGTTTCCGCTGTCGTGACGACATTCAAGAAGTGCTAAAGCTGCTAGGGGAGATTGGCGTAGATGCCAATGTGATTGCGCCTTTGGGAGCAACGCCCGAGGACCTGATGCGGATTCCAGATGCAGACTTCAATATTTGTCTATATCCAGAAATCGCGCAGACTACCTGTGATTGGCTAAAGCGCAACTTTGCCCAGCCGATTGTGAAGACGGTGCCGATTGGCGTGGGGGCAACTCGCGACTTCGTCGCTGAGATTGGCGAGGTGGCCGGAATCGATGTTAGCCAAGTGCTTAATCGCTCTAGATCGGAGACTTTGGGCAACTGGAATGTCTCGCGGGTGGCGTCTTCTGCGATTCCAGGTGCATCGCGGATGCCTTGGTACTCTCGCTCGGTGGACTCGACTTACTTAACCGGTAAACGAGTGTTTATCTTTGGAGATGCGACTCATGCGATCGCGGCTGCTAGAATCGCGACAGAAGAACTCGGTTTCACATTAGTTGGCATCGGTACCTACAGCCGCAAGTTTGCTCGCCAGGTGCGTGAAGTCGCTAAGCAGCACGGCGTTGAAGCAGTGATTAGTGACGACTATCTAGCGGTTGAAACAGCGGTAGCTGAGGCTGCCCCTGAGCTGGTTTTAGGGACTCAAATGGAGCGTCATATTGCGAAGCGATTAGGAATTCCCTGCGCGGTCATCTCTACGCCGATCCATGTCCAAGATGTGCCCGCTCGCTACTCTCCTCAGATGGGTTGGGAAGGGGCAAATGTCATCTTCGATGACTGGGTGCATCCACTGATGATGGGCCTAGAAGAGCATCTAATTGGGATGTTTCGTGAGGACTTTGAATTTGCAGAAGGCCATATGAGCCATTTACATACAGCACCCCCTCAAGAGGGGAACGTTGACGGTGTAGCAGCACCTACAGATGAGCCTGTTGCTAGCAATGACGCTAAGCACAAATCCATGGCCGCAGCCCCAGATGCAGACGTAGACAGTATGGGCTGGAGCCCAGATGGTCTAGCTGAGCTAAAGAAGATTCCGTTCTTTGTCCGGGGGAAAGTAAAGCGGAATACTGAGAAATTTGCGAGCGATCGTGGTATTACTTCCATTACCGTAGACACCCTCTACGAAGCCAAAGCCGCGATTGGTAAATAAGGTACGCCTGAGGATGTCCTTATAGGCACCAGACCTTTCAAGCGCTCGAAGAAAAATCATTAAACGTCAAATAAAAAATAGGAGACCCTACTGTGGTAGTTTCAAACGACCTTCGACCTAACGTTGCCAACAAAGCTGTCGTTAATAAAGGTGCAGACGGCGAAGGCAGTGTCCAGGTCCATCAAGATGAGTCGATGAAGATTGACTCCGGGGCGTTGGTCATTGCTGTGTACGGTAAAGGTGGCATCGGTAAGTCAACCACTTCTTCCAACCTATCAGCGGCTTTCTCTCGGTTGGGTAAAAGAGTCTTACAAATCGGCTGCGATCCCAAGCACGACAGCACATTTACCCTAACCAAGAAGATGGTGCCTACAGTCATTGATGTGTTGGAGTCGGTAGATTTTCACTCCGAAGAGCTGCAGACCAACGACTTTATGTTTGAAGGCTATAACGGCGTCATGTGCATCGAGTCTGGCGGTCCTCCAGCAGGAACCGGCTGTGGTGGCTATGTAACTGGACAGACAGTGAAGCTATTAAAAGAGCATCATCTATTTGAAGATACCGATGTGGTGATCTTCGATGTGTTGGGTGATGTTGTGTGTGGCGGCTTCGCGGCTCCTTTACAACATGCTCACTACTGTTTGATTGTGACCGCTAATGACTTTGACTCGATCTTTGCAATGAATCGGATTGTGGCAGCGATTCAGGCAAAAGCGAAAAACTACAAGGTGAGACTAGGTGGCATTATTGCTAACCGTAGTGAAGGAACTGATCAAATTGATAAGTTCAACGAGCGTGTCGGCCTGAAAACGTTGGCACATTTCAAGACTGTGGACGCAATTCGCCGTAGTCGATTGAAGAAATGCACCGTGTTTGAAATGGACGAGGAGCCGGAAGTCTTGGAAGTCCAGCAAGAATACCTGAAGCTAGCGAAAGGAATGATTGAAGATGCTAAGCCACTAGAGGTGAACCCGCTAAAAGATAGAGACATCTTCGATCTGTTAGGGTTTGAATAATCGGGTTTAAACAGCCTGAATTTGATCAGACTGATTTGACTAGACTGAGACTCGCGCCAAGGTCTAAAAGGTAGTTCATCGTTTGATAACTACGGAACATGACATACAAAGGGTTTGTTGGCAAAGCTAACAGACCCTTTACTCTTGAAAGCTATATGAATCTTGCTGCTCTATCTTCGCTTTTGACTGCGATACAGACTGCAAATGAAGGGCTGCTGGCTCAGCCTTCGCAGTCGCCTCTAGATGGCTGGTCTCTAGAAGATCGCGATCCGGCCGCATTACAGAGAGTGATGCAGTCAATGGAATGGTTCTACAAACATTACTTCAAGGTGGAAACAGACGGCTGGGAACAGATTCCAACCAATGAAGCCGTAATATTTGTGGGCTCTCATAATGGTGGACTGCCGGCGCCGGATCTGCACATGATGCTGTATGACTGGTGTTGTCGGTTCGGCGTTGAAAAACCGCTTTATGGCTTAATGAGCCCGAAGATATGGGATGTCTTTCCTTCTGTAGCCAAATTAGCGACACGGGTAGGCGCAGTGCAGGCGCATCCAAAAATGGCGATCGCAGCTCTCAACAGAGGAGCGAATATCGTCGTATATCCAGGCGGTATGCAGGACGTATTTCGCCCTTACTGGCAACGACACCAGATCTATTTTCATCAGCGCAAAGGATTCATCAAGCTAGCAATCAAAAAAGGTGTTCCTATCGTGCCGCTGATTTCTTGTGGGGCGCATTCTACATTTGTTGTATTAACCGATATTTATCCAAAGATGAAGATGTTACACAAACTAGGGATGCCGTGGGCTTTTGGGGTCGATCCAGGAGTTTTCCCAATCTACCTAGGATTGCCTTGGGGTTTGTCGTTCGGACCGCTACCCCACATCCCACTTCCTACAAAAATCCATACGCGCGTTTGTGAGCCGATTCGATTTGATCGCTATGGTAGTAAGGCCCTTAAAGATAGTCGCTATATCGATGAATGTTTTGAGATAGTGAAAAGGCAAATGCAAAGGGCGCTTGATCAGTTAGTGCGCGATTACAGCGACTAACCTAGGGGATGCTCTAGCTAAGCGGATAAGCTATGGCACTACAATAGAAGCAATCTCTATCGCTTCTACGACATGAAATTCTTTGAAAAACCCAGTACGGATTTAGCAGACCGTGTTCCGCCGGGCCAGCATTTGGCCAAAGGGTTTCCAGTCTTAACCTATGGTGATACGCCACTGGTTAAAACAGAAGCGTGGCAGTTCGCTGTTTCTGGTCTTGCTAGTTCTAAGACATTTTCATGGCAAGATTTCATGGATATGCCACAGACCGAGTTCACCGCAGATTTTCACTGTGTGACTAGGTGGAGCAAGCTAGACGTAAAGTGGCGTGGTATCAAGGTTGTAGATTTCTTGAAAGAGATTGACGTAGACCCGACGGCTACCCACGTTATGGAGCAATGCTATGGCGGCTACACCACTAATATTTCGATGGAAGACTTCGTCAAAGAAGAGAACTTTTTTGCGCATACACTCTTCGACGAACCGCTCCCAAGCGAGCACGGTGGCCCTATGCGGCTAGTGGTTCCACACTTGTACGCTTGGAAAAGTGCGAAGTGGATTAACGGTTTAGAATTTCTAGCAGATATGGAATTAGGATTTTGGGAGAAGAACGGCTATCATCACCGAGGCGAACCGTTTGCGGAAGAAAGGTATAGTTCGCTGTAAAGGGAGTGACTATTTCAAAAAAGCTCTGCGAGTCAGCTCTTCTAGCGCTTTTAATGCCGTTAGAGATCCACTAATCAATCGAATCGCTGCCTTTGGTTTTTGGATAAAACCTATTGCTAGTTGAACAGGTCTAAGAGAACCGTCCGGTGTGATTGCATTCCCGATATCTGGCAGATCACTTTTACAATCATCACTAATCACTCTGACGATGCCGACGGCAGCGGATAGGGTCTTCAACAAGACAGCAGCTTCCATATCGACGACATCAGCGCTGTAAGTATCCCTTAGTTGCTGTTTTTCTGTTGCGGAAGTGATGATGCGATCGCAAGCCACTCCGATTCCGGCCTCTATCGTCAGTCGCTGCGCGAGCCACTGTGTTATCTCAGCATCACATTCAAAAATCTGTCCGGTAGCATGATTCCAGATTTTTTCTAGCGCGATCGCCTCTCCGACCCTATATTTACTGACTAGGCTACCGCCTAATCCTATTAGCAGTAGGCCTTTGCCACCTAGTTCGGGCATTGACCAATCGCGTAGGAATGTCTCTAGCCCTTGTGGTCCTGCCGGAATAGCGACTAGCTGAGGCGCATGCTGTGCTTTGTCTAAACCGCGTTTTACTGCTCTGTATTCAGCGCCTGCGGGTACCAGTATAGTGTGAACCTTATCCTGCATAGGCTTGAGGTGTAGGGGCTTGATCGAAAGTGACGCTACCGTAGTCAAGTTTGATAATGCGATCGGCTAAATGAAAGTAGCGATCATCGTGACTAATGACAAAAAGCGTTCTTCCTTTTGCCTTTAAATCAGTGAGAAACTGCGTGTAGAAAATATCCTTGAATGTGGGATCTTGATCGGCAGCCCATTCGTCGAATAGATAGATCGGCCGATCTTCTAGATAGGCACTAAGCAGGGTGAGGCGCTTTCGCTGGCCCTGTGAAAGGTTGGTAGTAGAAAACCGACCTCGACTAATGCTGACTTTGTGGTCGAGCTGAAGTTTTGCTAGGTAGGCTTGAGCTTGGCGATCGTCACTGCTCTCACTAAAGCCAAGCAGCCGCTCAAACAGATAAAAGTCTGAAAATACAACAGAAAAGTGTTGACGATACCAATTTTGGTTCTGGGCTGTGATTAGCTGATCGTCTAGATGAATAGTACCGGATTGAGGAGAGTAGAGGCCGGTCAGCAGCTTCGCAAGGGTTGATTTGCCACTGCCATTACCGCCGATGATAAAGATTAACTCGCCGGGGTGAACGGTGAGATTAATTGGGCCGAGCGTGAATTCGCGATCGCCTTGGTCAGTCCGATAGGCGTGGGTTGTTTCTTTGAGCGTTAGCTGATGCCAGCTATCGGAAGCCAATGGAGCAGTAGAACTTTTAACAACCGTTGAACCTGTAGCTAGTCTGGTGTTACTAAGGGTAAGTCCTAATGACTTTATTTTCTGGAGGGCGATGCTAGCGCGGCTGAGGAAAGGAATCTTGTTAACTAGGCTTTCCATCGGGCCAAGCACATAGGTAAAGGTGAGAAGATAGCCAAAGCGGGTCTCTAGGCTGATGCCAATCCAATAAGGTAGCGCAAAGAGAATCAACCCAACTGCGAAGAAGTAAATAAACTTTCCCCAGCTATCGACCACCGCAAACTGACTCATGCCACGCTCATTAGCTTTTCGCAGCTGTAATGCAGTCTGTGAGAGATCAGCCTCTAAAAAGTCCTGCTGTCCAATAGGATGGAGCTTCAACTCTTTGATACCGTCAATCAGCGTACGAAAATGTTGAAAGAGCCGATCTTGATGTTCTCTTGCTTCATTCAGTCCGCGCCAGCCGGCCACTAAAAACCATCGACAGCTCACAGAAGCCACTAAAGTTAGAACAGCCACGAGTGCCAGCACCTGCCACGAAAGCCAGGAGATGTAGAGCATACAGCCTGCGGCACTGGCGATATTGATAATTAGCATAGGCACGACGCCCGCTGCGGTGGCGATCGCCTGCACATCTTCTGTCAGCACTACCAAAAGTCTAGGTAAACCAATTGTTTCTAGTGGCTTAAGCTCAGTTGCTAGAATCTGACGACTCAACTGCATTTGTAGCTCGAATACCGCCGACTGAGAGAAGCGAATCAGCAGAATACGAGACAGCATAGCAGTGAACAAAGCAACAATGCCTAGAGCCACAAAGAAGATAGCTAGAAGTCCTGGTGGCGTTCCAGGCTCTGCAGCCGTCTTACTAATCAGTGCAATTAAGCCCGCACTGCATCCTCCGCTTACCACGCCTGTAAACAGAGCTATGGACAACGCTTTCCAGGAAGATTTGAACAAAAAGACGATGAGATCCATCACATCAACGAGCTTATTCTACGTACCCGTTTGCAACATACCAATCTACCGATCGCTGTAGAGCTTTAGAGATATCTGTTTGCGGTAAGCCTAGTTCTTTCACTGCTTTTGAAGCATCGTAATACATCGTCTTTGTTCCCATTCTCACTCCGTCTAATGGAACAGATGGTGATTTTCCTAGCCGTGATAAGAAAGTTTCTTCAATCCAGGCAACCGTCAGCGGTACAGCAACAGGAATTGACTTTTCTGGCGCACTAATTCCGGTTAAGTTCTCCAAAATATCAAGCATGGACTTTAGCTTCATATCTTGGTTTCCTAAAATATATTGCTCACCCGAATGTCCTTTCTCAAGCGCTAGCAAATGTCCCTTCGCCACATCTTGCACATCAATTACATTCAGCCCAGTGTCTAGATAAAACGGCATTTTCTGACGTAAGAAGCGTAGAACAATATTGCCAGTCGGCGTTGGCCTAGCGTCCCACTCTCCAATTGGTGAAGTTGGATTGACAATCACAATATCCTGTCCGGCTTTAGCGGCTTTGAGTGCCTCTTGTTCTGCCCAGTATTTTGATTTTCTGTAGTGGCCGATTAACTCATCAGCCGCTGACTGATGGGTCTCATCTACAGGTGTTCCCTTCGGCCCTAGACCGATTGCCGCCGCCGAACTTGTGTAAACCGTTCGCTTAATGCCGGCTCGCTTAGCGGCAGCCAAACAGTTGCGAGTGCCGTCTACATTGCTGCGATAGAGCTGTTCTTTGTCCGATTGCCAGAGCGAATAAAATGCAGCGATATGAAACAGCGCCTCGGAACCCTGCATTTTTTCGTGAAGATCAAGGTCGTTGAGAGTGCCGATGACTTTCTCAACGTCTAACCCTTCCAAGTTATCGAGATTACTGTCTTCTCTAACAAGTACGCGGACGGAATGATTTTCCTGAAGAAGTAGCCGGACAACATTAGCTCCAATAAATCCTGTGCCGCCCGTTAAGAATACCTGCATGGTTTATTTCTCGCTTCCCACTTTTTTCCATCCGTCTTCCAATAAACTGTACAGCACTGGCACCACAATCAAGCTCAAGAGCGTTGAGGTCAGCAGTCCACCAATAATAGCTACGGCCAGAGGTTGTCGTAGTTCTGAACCGGCTCCGAGCCCTAGCGCAATTGGAATCATACCGAGCACTGTAGAAGCTGTTGTCATTAGGATAGGACGCAGCCGCACCTGACCCGTCTTGATAATTGCTTCAGTACGTTGCATTCCATCTCGCCGTAGCTGATTAGCATAGTCCATAATTAGCAACGCATTTTTATCTAGTAGCCCTAGCAAAAACAACAGACCTAGCACCGATACCAGGCCAAAGTCGCTTTGGGTAATCAGCAGCGCTAGCATAGCGCCTACTATCGATAAAGGTAAAGTGAGCCCAACTACAGCAGGCTCTAGCAATCGACCAAATGGTAGGAATAGCACCGTCAGCATACAGATAATAGCCAATGCTAGCGTTCTGCCAAAGCTCCCTAGGACTTCTCCAATCCGGGCAGAATCTCCACTAAGTCCTACACTCACGCTTTCTGGAATGATAGATTGGGCGATCTCTACAACCTGGTCGGTAGCATCTCCCAAAGCTTTCCCTTCCTCTAGATTGGCGCTAATAAAGGCAACGCGCTGACCGTTTTGATGGTTGATTTCAACAATATCTTCAGCAGTGTTGGCCGCTGCGGATCTGCGAACATCAGCAAAGCCTGGTCGCGTAGCAACTTCAGTTTGAAGTGCGATCACACTTTCATTTAGTACAGCTAAGTTATCTCCTAGCAAAGCCACCTGTAAGGGCTTTTCACCGCCCGTATCGACAAACTGAATGTCTTCAACACTAGTGGTCACATTGTCTTGTTCGGGTAGATCTTCTCGGAGTTCAGACTGAACAGCAGCAGTGCTACGAGTGCGATTGGAGGCTAATTTCACATAGATTCTGCCTTGATTGGGCTGGCCGCGATCGCCGACTGTCGTTAGCGCCGACTCTACTTCTGGCAGCTGAAAGATGGATTCTTCTAGTTCATCAGCTGCTAGAAGCGTTTGTTGTAGTAGTTGCTCTCTTGGATCAATCGCATTTGGATTAGGTTCACTTGGATCAAGTTCGTTTGGGTCAACCGCGCTTGGGTCAAGCGTCGGAGCTCTTGAAGCAGCGATCGCCGGGTCAATGGGTGAAGTTGCTAGTGGATTGGTACCTAGCTGGTCTGATTCCGCCTGAATCCGATCGGGAATCGTCGCAGACGCTGAAGGGAGATCGACAGTGTAGTTCACATAAAACTCACCTCGATCGAGTTGAGGAATGAACCCCTGGGGAATCAGAGGAATGATCGCAATTCCAGCAATAAAACTAGCGATCGCAATACCAACAACACTCCAACGATGTCTCAAAGACCAAGCCAGCAAACGGCTATAGGATCGCTCTAGCCAAGACTTAGTAGAAGAGATAGAAGGCTGATCAGCTTCAGCTTGTAGTTTATTTTGAGAAGACTGCCTTGGCTTTAGCCAATAAACGGCTAGGACTGGAGAGAGCGTCCTGGCCACTAGCAATGACACCAACACTGCTGCCGATACAGTTAGGCCAAAGGGCTTAAAAAATTGGCCGACAGTCCCACCCATAAAGGCTACTGGCAAGAACACTGCCGCGATCGTCAGCGTAGAGGCCGATACCGTCAGCCCAATTTCCTTAGTGGCCGCTAGCGCCGCTTGCCGAGGACTTTCCCCTAGTTCAATGTGCCGAATGATGTTTTCTAGCTCGACAATGGCATCATCTACTACAATGCCAATCACCAGTGCCAGCGCCAGCAGCGTAATCGTTTCTAGATTAAAACCGTAGTAGGCCATGACGATGCAGGTGCCTAGCAGCGAGAGCGGAATGGCAAGCGCCGTAATTAGCGTAGCCCTCCAGCTTCTCAAAAAGGCAAAGATTACTAGAATGGCGATCGCGATCGCGCCAACCAAAGAACTCACCGTCGCCCGCGTTGCTGCCTGAATATACTCTGCTTGAGTCGCCGCTAGCGCAAACTGAACCTGTGGCAGCTCCAACTGTAGCGTCTGGACGACCACATCCACCTGCTCGACTACTTCTAGCGTGTTCGCATCGGCCTGCTTGATGACTTGCACCGCCAACGCTGCCTGCGTGTCGAACTTTACTCGAGTCAGCGCTTCTCCAAGTAAATCTACGCGCAAAACGCCAGGTACCGATTGTAAAACTGGCAGAACCTCAATCTCAGCTAAATCTGCTAGCTCATCTAGCGATCTCGAGTCACTCAGCAAGGCATAGCTGACGGCTGTCGCCTCATTTAGGTTGAGCGGGATAATTTCATAAGTTGCTTCTGAAGGCAGGCTCGCTGCCTCTACAGCTTCCTCTACTGCAGCTGTTGCCTCTGTTAGTGAGGTTCCCACTCGAAATTCGAGCGTGATCACTGCGCGACCAGCAACTGTAGAAGAACGACTACGATTGAGTCCGTCTATAGTGGATAGCTGGCTTTCAATAGGCGACGTCAACAGCGACTCAGTAGACTCCACGCTGCCGACTTCGCTCGCTTCTATATCCACAGTTTCTGTTGTCAAAGTGGCATTGACGACAACCACTGGAAAGGTGATGTCAGGAAAAAGAGCATATTTAAGCGAGCCGAAGGCGATCAGACCAATGGTTGCGATCGCTATCCAGCAGCAAATTGTCAGCCAGACGTTTTGAATGGCTAGGCGGGAAAGGTTAAGGCGATCGCGCCAAGAAATAGGAGTCAAAGCTATTGCAAATGAGAAGGCCAAAAAGTGGAAATAGGGTCTTGTCACCCTATTTCCACTTTAAATCAAGCAAACTTTCGATCAAAGTTAGTGAAACTAGCTTTTAGTTGCAATTTAGCGGGCCAGCGTAGTCGCAATCTGTCCTTTCGTGATTTGACCCACAATCGAGAGTACATCGCTTCGACTTAGCTTCTCTTTGCCCTGTGACAGCGCGTCTAGCGTACCGTGGGCCAGCGCTAATGGAATTCGACAAAAGGTCAAGGCAGGTCCTTTTGGCAGCGCATTTGTATAAGCATCTGCTAACGCCAAATTACGGCGAGCATACTGCTGCATATCAGCATCTGTCCAACCGGGAGGGTAAAATTCAACGCTTCGTACTTTATCTTCAGTATGATTGCGTAAGATATTCACCGATTGCAGCCCTCGCCCAAAGCCAATCGCCTCGGTCCGATTGCTAGGGGTGCCATCATGCCAGGCCCACAAATCTGACAGCATCAAGCCTACAGAGCCTGCCACACTAAAGCAATAGCGATCTAGATCAGCTTCGTTCTCGATTAGCCAGTTGCGCTCCGCCCAATACGCCATTCGGTCGGCCATTGCCGCTGTTGCATCCCAAATTCTTGGCGAGATAGTTTCGGGTGCTAGCAGAGCCCACTCCCCAATTCGTAAGGTAACTTCTTCCAAATCCGCGTCAAAAGCTTTCAGTCCTTGAGCGAAGTCAGCAGCGTTTGAGCTCTCTGTGCCTGCCTGTAAGTTTAAGCTGAGCTGTCTTAGCAGTTTAGACTTTAAGACAAAGTCCATATCGGGATGGTCTTCAATTTGGTCGATGGCTCTCATGCACAAATAGGCAGAGGCGACGGCCTCCTTCAATTCATTCGGTAAGATACTAATTGGAATGAAAAAAGTGCGGCTAGTTGCCTTGAGCAAAGCCAGCGCAGAATCAACAGACGGCATACATTCTCTCCTCATATACATCGCAAATATGCGATGCTTTGTCTACAAAACAATTAATGCTTAATTAATTTTTTCGAAGTAAAATTTGTCACCATAGCTATTGCAGCTAAGTATGTAAGATAGCCGAAAACATCTAGAGGAGTAAATTAAGAGTGGGAATTCATTTGCAGCAGGCCGTTTCAGTCGGGCAGTACCTTGTCTCTCAAAGACTAAAAGGCCGTAAGCGCTACCCGTTAGTTCTCATGCTAGAGCCTTTGTTTAGATGCAACCTAGCCTGCTCAGGCTGTGGAAAGATCCAGCATCCTAAAGAAATTCTAAAACAAAACCTTTCACCTGAAGAGTGCTTTGCTGCTGTAGAAGAATGCGGCGCACCTGTCGTGTCTATTCCAGGGGGTGAGCCACTTTTACATCCTCAGATTGACGAGATTGTCGAAGGCCTCATCGAGCGTAAAAAGTTTGTATATCTATGCACCAACGGCTTGCTGCTAGAGAAAAGTCTAGATAAGTTCAAGCCCTCTTCGTATCTCAGCTTTAGTGTGCATCTAGATGGATTGCAGGAACTACACGATGAATGCGTAGATCGCAAAGGGGTCTTTAAGACGGCTGTTAGCGCTATTCGAGCAGCCAAGGCCAGAGGGTTTAGAGTGACGACAAATACCACCGTTTTTGAAGGAACTGACCCTAAAGAGATTCAGGACTTGTTTGACTTTCTCACCGATATTGGTGTGGACGGGATGATGGTCTCACCAGGCTATAGCTATGAGTGGGCACCCAACCAAGACCGATTTCTTAGAAAAGAGCAGACTCGGGCTTTGTTTAGGGAAATCTTAGCCCCATACAACGACGGCAAGAAAGGCTGGCAGTTTAATCACAATCCGCTATTCTTGGACTTCTTAACTGGCCAGAAAGACTATGACTGTACGCCTTGGGGGAGTCCTAGCTACAGCGTCTTAGGCTGGCAGAAGCCTTGCTATCTATTGAACGAGGGCCATTATAAAAGCTTCAAGGAGCTGCTAGAGGAGACTGAGTGGGATAACTATGGAGCTAAAAGTGGCAAGCCAGAATGCGTAGACTGTATGGTGCATTGTGGCTATGAGCCAACGGCTGCACAGGACTCACTACAGCCGAAGAATATGGCTAGATCATTTAGCAGTCTGTTTGGTTGATTGATTTAGTTGATTGGTAGCTCAACTACGAGTGTGGGTCAGTCACTCTACGCGGCTAACCCACGCCTCTTGCCTGTAGTGCTTTGCTTATAGCGGCTTTAGAGTGCCTTTAGTCAGAGGTTGCCTTTGGTTAGAGCAACAGCCAGTAATCTTGATCCCCCGCTAATATATCTGCAATGTATACACGGTAGTCTCTGCACGCATGGTAGTTTCAGTAAGGGAATATTGGACAAGGAAAGCTGCTTTTAGTTTGTAGCTTTAGGTACCAACATCTGTAAGATTGTAATCAAATTCTGTAAGATATCAACGTTCCAAGATATCAGCTCATAGAAATACAAGCATCTATTATTTTGTGCCTTCTACCCAACCTCGTCTACTACACCCACTGATGGGTGCTAACTTAAAGACACTTGCAGCGCTACTGCGTGAAAACGGTCCAGGTCGCTATCCACTACATCTATTAATCATTTGGGCGACAGCAATAGCTCGCTTTCCATTTTCAACTTATGAACGCTGGCAGGTGAGGCGATCGCCTTACCCAGAAAGCAAACCTCCTATCTTCATCATCGGTCATTGGCGCAGCGGCACTACCTTTCTACACAGCGTCCTTAGCCAGTCACCTCAGTTCGCCTATACCTCTCCTCTAGCGGTCGGCCTACCCTGGGATTTCCTTACGCTAGGCAACGCCCTACGTCCTATTCTAGAAGGCGCTTTGCCAAAGGACCGATTCATTGATCGTGTGCCCGTCAACCCAGACTCTCCTCAAGAAGATGAAATTGCCTTAGCTAGTATGCAGCTCCTGTCATTTTATCAGGGGCTCTATTTTCCAAAACAATTTGCGAAGCATTTTAATGCCGGCATCTTTTTCGAAGGCTGCACTGATATAGAGATGACAGAATGGCAACAGGCCATGGTTCTCTTTTGCAAAAAGCTGCAAATTCAAAATCCTCATCAACAGCTACTGATCAAAAATCCGGTCTACACTGCTAGGGTGAAAAAACTGCGCGAACTATGGCCAAAGGCAAAATTCATTCACATCTATCGCAACCCCTACATTGTCTATCGCTCTACGCTCAACTTCTATGACAAGCTTTTTCGTGAGCTGTCTTTGCAATCATTCGAGCAGGTACCCGTAGAAGAAATTGTTTTAGAAAGCTATCCTAAAATGATAGAAGCTGCCCAGCGAGAGACAAGGGCTCTGCCTACACAAGATTTTGTGGAGCTGCGGTTTGAGACTTTTGAGACAAACCCAGTAGAACAGCTAGAAAAGATATACGATCGGCTAGAACTAACCGGATGGGAAGAGGATTTACCCCATTTTCAGCGGTATCTAGAATCGCAAAAACACTATCGAAAGAATGACTATGCATTTCCAGCAGATATGATTGAGCGGGTGCGCGATCGCTGGCAGCCACTGTTAGATCGTTGGGGCTACGAACCGCCTGCTTCAGGCTAGTCACTGGTCACCTTATGTCTAGAAGAATAGCTAGGAGATTGCCGCACCATGGTTTGCTTTCGGGTACTCATCTCAGGCAAAGTACAAGGCGTAGGATATCGCTACAGTACAAAAGAGAAAGCACAGTTCCTAGGGATAGTCGGTTGGGTCCGGAATTTACCTAATGGAAAGGTAGAAGCGCTGATCGTTGGAAATCATAGGCAGATAGAGAGTATGATGGCCTGGTTCCACATCGGTCCTCCTGCTGCGAGCGTATCTACCGTAGAAGTTAAAGAGGAAAATCCTCAGAAGTTTGAAAGTTTCAATATTCTGTAATCACTCATATACCTGATAGAACCTTTGATGGGCTTTGTCCTTCAGCTCAGAGATTCGGACACTTCCTTTGAAAGGTTATCGTTATTATGCCAATTCAGACATACCCGCTACTGCTCCACAGTAAAGGCCGCTAGTAGTAACCTTTATTAGTGAACTCCATGGAATGAAAGTAACTTTATCTGACCTATTGCTGGATTAAGATTGCCCCAGCGAGTAGTAGTAGCGTTCCTAGGATGCGAAGGGGACTCAAAGAAATTTGAGTAACTCCGAACGCGCCAGTCGTATCAAGAACTAGCGACATTATCACTTGGCCAGCAATGACCAATGAAAAGACAGAGGCAACGCCTATCCTAGGAATGGCCACTAGGGAAGAGACTAAGTAGTAGGCCGCAAAGATACCACCCAACCATGACCAAAGAGGAACAGAACTAAACGCGGGTAGCGATCCCCTTGCCGTAGTACCACTGAGCCATAGCAGGAGTAAAGAGGCCAAACTGACAATAAGGGAAACAATTGTTGTTAGCACTGGAGACCCAGTTGATAGTCGTAGCCGAGCATTCCAAGTGCTTTGAACAGCAAGTCCAGCTCCACCGAGCGTCACTAGAAGAAGTAGGAGAAGTTTGGGGAGCATGGTATGACTTTACGGAAACCTATGGATTTCAAGTATATGATTGTGAAGGCTTTAAGAGCTAGGCAGACAAAAACAAACGCCTCTATCTCTACTAAGCTGAATGGTTGTTGCCATATGAGCTATATGATTCGTTTCGAGTATGCTTGTCAACAACCTACCTTTTGATGAGTAAATTTGCACCTTAAGATAGAGTACAGCAGCTTACTTCATCTCCTATCGTAGCCAGACGTTATCAAATATAGTTGGAGAATACTCATTATGGGTCTCGACGATAAGATAAAGAACACTGCCAAAGATATTGAAGGCAAGGTCCAAGAAGCCGCTGGTAAAGCAACGGACAATAAAGAAGCTCAGGCAAAGGGAAAAGCGAAGCAGGCAGAAGCGTCTGTCCAGAAAGCAGGCGAGAATATTAAAGACGGTATCAAGGATGCCATCGACTAATTCTGAACTCGGATGAATCCGACTCAATTGAATTATTTCTACTTCTCAACTGACAAAGTGACTGAAATGCGATGCATTTCAGTCACTTTGTGATTTCGGTTACTTTGCTTTCAGGCAGTGAACTCGTCCTAGTCACTCAATAGATGCTATAGCCCCTATCTACTTGACATCGATTATGCTCAGACTGCTGCTCAGTATGATGCTTATCAAGATTGCCACCTGTCAGTACGCCGAACGGGTTTTGATCAACATATCAGTTCGAAACAAATCGCTCACGAACTCTCTGCCCCAGCCCTTCACCAAGGAAGCAGGAAAAAAGCTACAGTAATCTGTACTTAGCTTGCACCATCACCCAGAGCAACAACCCTTAATAGATAGAGCTAGTGTTTCGCGATCTACTGTTGGCGCAGTCTTCTCAGAGAGTAGCGCTCAGCAGATAGCTATACAAGGAAGTAGCGTTTAACGAGCGTAGTTTGTCTTAACCCTCTGTCAAGCGGTAGGCACCTCTGGCCCCCTTAAACCACTCTCCGTCGCGAACACCACCAGATAAGATGTTGGAAATTCGATTACGGGCTTTTAAGTACTGATTTTTCGGCATATCTTCCTTGAAGAGGCCTGACATAACTTCCGCAATTTTGAAGTCTTCTTTTGGCTTAGTCGCCAAGATCAACTTTACCGCCTCTGGCATGGGCTGATCACCTACGCCTGGTAATGTATACTTCTGCCAATCGGCTGTCCGACCATCCTTCTTCTTAGCTCTTCCCTTTGTTTTCGCCTTTGTTTTAGTTTTTGTCGTCGTCGAAGTAGATTTCTTCTGACTGCTAGATTCTTTAGCTTTAGCAGGAGGCGCTTCAGCCGAATCTTCGTCAGGCTCAGCTGACGCTGCAGTCTCAGTCGAAGACTTATCGCCAGTAGAACCGTCAAACATATCAATAACAGATAGGACTGCGTCCTTTCTAGTTTGTATGGCGGTTAATTGCGCAGTTAGGCTAGATTCTTCAGCCTCCAAGTCAGAAATAACTGCTTGCAGCTGAGGTAAAACGGTTTCAGACATAAATACTCTTTCAATCAAATGTTTCAGTAAACGATACTAGCGCATCTATCCAACTAATTGAAGTATCTCCTCAAAGATAAATGAATAAGGAGAGGGTGATAAACTAAGTAAGATAGAGCAAATGAAGATAAGTCAGTGCAAAAGAAGCTCTTTGGTGCAAAAGAAGTTCTTTGATTCGTTAACACCGAGAATTCTCCTGTATCTTACAGCATAGAAGCGATTTGAATACAATATTATTGTATTAACTTGAATCGCGCATCGGGCGTTTGAATGGCAAATCGGACATTAGCTTCGAGCAGACATCAACAAATGATAAGCATCATTCACTGAATAAATGACTTTAAGCATTGTTCCAGTCAAAAGTTCTGTCTTTGTCGAAGAAGGTAACAGTATCGGCCTGACAGTCAAGACCGATGGCATAGAAGACGATCGGACTTTAACGTGTGAATGGGACTTTGGAGACGGTAGCTCTTCTATTCAAGGAGCAATGGTTATACATCGATATCATCTAGCTGGTCAATATCCACTCACGCTGATAGCCAGAGATGATAAAGGTACCGTCAGTATCATCAAAAGAACGGCAGTTGTTGAAATGGTGCCTTTAGTAATCAATAGCTTAGTAAGCTACGTTATTGATCACTCAAAAGGAATAGTAGCATTTGAAGCAACTGCCAAAGCGAGCTCAAACGATCTGAGCGGCAGCAACCAGATCATCGACAATTCAGGTGATAATTGCCCGGTCATTAGTCGCGTATCTACTTATGTTTGGAATTTTGGCGATGGTAGTTGTTCTGCATTAGGGCAAAAAGCTATTCACAAGTTCAATCAAAGCGGAACTTATTTTGTTAGTCTGATTGTGTCTAGTCCCTCGGGTGCCACTGCCACTCAGGTCCATAAAGTTACTTTAGACGGTGTTATTCAAGATAGCCCTATAAAGAATAACAAAGAAGTACTAGAAGGTTATCCTATCACCTTCAATAGTCCATACAAAGACAACCGCATTCTCGAGACTCATTCTATCTACTGGGACTTTGGGGACGGCACAATTGTGAAAAATAAAGTTGCGCCTCAGCATGTCTACCGTAAGGCGGGAAACTATACCGTATCATTAGCAATTACCAATAAAAAAGGTGAAACTAGCACGAACCAGATTCCCGTTGAGGTTGTCTCTGGTGCAGTTGAGATCCGTTCTCTTTCAGCTAGCAACCTCTCTAGAGGTCTTGCTCCAACAAAATTAACGGCTTTTGTCGATGCCCCTAATAAAGGAGCGCTGAACTACTCATGGAACTTTGGAGATGGTAGTCAAAAGTCATACATTAAGCAGCCTAAGAGCAATGCAGGCAAGGGCGACACCGTCCATCATACCTATAGTCGCGATGGGGTATATACCGTTACGCTAGAAGTCACCAATGAAACAGGAAGTCGCGCAGTAGAAGTCATACCGATTACCGTTGATAGTATTTTGCAGATTGAGAGTATTGCTTATCCGAGCACTCTCATTGTTGGTAGAGCAGCTAGTTTTAGCACCGTAGCATCCACTAGACAAAAAGAGGGTCTGATTTATCAGTGGATGTTTGAGAGGACTGATAGGAACGCTTCTAGAAACGCCTCACAAAGAGCTAGTGAGAATACGGGGGTGAGTAAGGGTATAAATACTGATGAAAATACTCAACGGAAGATAGGGCAGGTAGTCTCTTCTACTTTTCTAGAAGCGGGCGCTTGGTCAGTTACGCTAGGGGTTAGCGACGGATCTAAAACAGTCACCGAAGGTTTCACAATTTTTGTGACACAGACAGAGCTGACAATCTCGATTCAGACGAAGGCACATGTTCTAGCTAAACAGCATACTGAATTTGTAGGCTCCGTAAACAATTCGACTAACCAATCTGCTTCGTCAGCAGATCTTAGTACCATCGAATGGGACTTTGGTGATGGGACGAAGATAAAGAGTAAAACGCTAGCGGTATCTCACCAGTATCTCCATCCAGGTAACTACACGACGATCTTGAGGGTAATAGATACTTACGGTATCACGGCTACTAGTACCGTTTCTGTAAATGTGATCGAGTTGCCATTGATACTTATTGCGAGGGGCAAAGTTGTAGCTAGGTTGGCAGCTAACGAGTCAGTCGATGGAATAAGTGGAGGTGTAGATAAAGAGCTAACAGATAGGATTGAAGCGAGCCTGACCATACAGCCGGCGAATAACTTTTATCTCTATAGGGGCCAGATGCTGCGAGTTGAAGGCAAAGCTCTGATAGTAGTCCCTAAGATTGATTCTAGGACTATGACAATAGATACTGTAGATGCCATAGATGCGATCGCTTCTGCAGAAGAAGATCGACAACCTCTAGAAAATCAAATGAGAGGCGCTCGTCAAAGAAACATCTATCCGGCAACAATTTCTTCGGTACAAGCGAATGATTCAGTTCAGTACCAAGAGAGGGGAGTGGTCTCAATCGAGGTACCACAGCACCGCGATCTAATAAATAATCTGCTCCTACAGACTTCGCCAATAGGGTACAGCCCGATTCAGCTCGATATCAGAAAGTATAGAGAACAAATACAAACAACACTTGGTTGGAGTGAGATCTTTCTAGCTGGAGAAACCGCTGATCGTCCGACAGTAATTGAAATTCAGCGGGGGCCGTTGATCGTTCCTGGGGGTGTCACCTTAGAGAATATGGTGATTGTGGTTAATCGAGGCAATATTGTTCTACGAGAAAATTATTATACTATTGATAATTTGACGCTTGTTGCCAAAGATGGCGGGGTTGAACTAGATGATATTAGCGCTAAAGCGATTAAAATCTTCGCTTCTAAAGCAATTCAAACAACTAAGCGATCGCGCTTTCGAGGAAATAGTATACTAGCCAGCCGGCAGTCCATCGTCTTTAACGGCGCCACGGTGGACGCAACCGATTGTCTGAAGATAGTTACCCAAAAAAGAATTTGCTTCAATGCCAGTGGGGCCGCGCGATCTCGAATCCTGGCAAAAGCAGACGTTGAGCTTTATCCAAACACAACGCTCGAAGGAAGTGTTCACTCCCTAGGAAATGTTATTTTCAACGAAGGAGCTACCCTAAGAGCGGCCACGCACTTAACCATTGTTGAATCGCACAAAACGGTCACTCTCCCAACATCTGACTTCGCGAACGGTTTAAACATTCGCCTCCCCCAAGGAGTTGACGATGCCCATCATACTATTTTTGTAGTTGACATTCCGCCTGATAGCAGCGGCACGCTTCAATTAGCCGATGGTAGTGTACTCTTTCCCGGCAAACAGCTGACCTGCGCTGAGCTAGAACAAACGAGTTTCTTTCCAACACCAGCAGCAGCCGAAGATACTAGCTGCTTTGTATATGCCATAGAAGACAGCTGGGATACTCCGATTAATCAGACTATCAATATTTGTTTTGAGTCCCCAGCGACTTTCGCTGATCAGGCGGATGGTTTGACCGCACAGCCCTCAACCCTGTGGCCCCCTGAACATCAGATGGTAGAAGTAAAGATCGAAAGCTTGGTGACTATCGAATCTGACTTCACAGTCACTCTAGAGTCGATTGCCTGTAGCGAACCTATTGGGTCTAGAATCGAAGGCGGCAGCGATTATGATTATGAGATTATTGAAGACGATCGAATTTTGCTGCGTGCTGCAAAGTTAAGAAACGGAACTGCTCGAGTATACCAACTAACCTATCGGATGGAGGATAAGTTAGGAAATGTAGAGTACTCGAGACTTGATGTTCCAGTCGCGCTGTCTCTAGAGATGTACCAAATTCAGGGATATGCGTAACAAAGATGATCTAGATGCACCAATCCTCAAATCCTAAGGCATATGTTTAAATCTTCGAATTGCTCATTCCTATTGTGGAGTTGGTAGAAGATCGCTTTTCGCCCAAAGCTGAGGACGCTTTTCATCTAACTGCCGTGACCGCTGAGTCCCAATCATAGCCACCTTACCCGTCAAGACAAAGCTGGTGAAGCTAGAAATGACAATGACTGGTAGCATTGCTGTCCCCGACAGTACGCTAAGAATGATGCTAGTACTAATCGGCGTTTTGGTAACCGCTACATTGACCGCTGCCATCAGACAGACCATGCCGACGGTGGGATGAACTTGGGGCACTGCAAGGGCGATCGCTAAACCTACATTGGCGCCGATGAAAAACAGTGGAAAGATGAATCCGCCCAAAAAGCCTGAGTGCAGCGTAAAGCTAATTGCAAACATCTTAGCAACTGCAATAATCAACAGCATAGTGACGCCTAGCGTTGATCCAGTCTCAATTACGGTATGGATTTGTTCTTCACTGAAAAATAGTGTTTGCGGCACAAAGAAAGCAATTAAACCGATGCATAGTCCACCTAATGTCGCTAAGGCTATTAGGTTATGCTCTAACGGTTCTAAAAGCTGTCCAATTAGCCGAAAAACATAGATGAACATTACGGCAACACCTGCGCCAACTGCACCTAAGACAAGCCCTTCGAGTAAGTTCATTGGAGTTAACTCCGGCACAGACTCAAAATGGTAGAAGCCGCCGATGGTGATTCCAGTACTGATCCTAAAAACAGCAAAAGAGAGGATCGCCGAAATTACCGCTGGCGCGACGGCTTCATAATATTCCAATCCGCGACGATGGGGGATTTCTAGCGCAAAAAGTGCTGCGCCAATGGGTGCACCAAAGAATGCGCCTAAAGCTGCGCTCATTCCACAGAACGTCAGCACGCGGACATTGTTTTTCTCTAGCCTAAGGCGATCGCCTAGCCAGCTCCCGAAGCTGCCATTTACCTGAACAAGTGGTGCTTCTGGGCCGGCGCTACCGCCAGCTGTGATCGCTACTAGCGAGGCAATAACCATTGCAGGCGTTTTATGAATATCGATCCGACCAGGATTATGAACGTTGTCAACCACCTGAGCCATTTCACCCGGTAATCCCATGAAATAGAGCACTAGCCCCACACAAAAGCCACCAATCGTTGTTGCTATCCAAACGTAGTTGCTAGTAGGTAGCCAAGTTGGGAAGTGGGGTTCTATCCAGTCTGGTAACGTATGCCAGACGCCGTGCATCATGGTTTCTAAAACAAAGTAGTAGCAGGTCGCAACTAAACCTCCTACAACCCCAATAGTTACAGCACACAACACTAGCTGTGGATAGGTGAGTAGACGGGGGTCTAATGAGTTTTGATCAGGTGTTGTCTGCGTATCTGACGAGGCTAGATCAGTTTGAGTAGTCACTAAGCTCAGTCCTTAATAATAAAAGGAAGATCAGCAACTGCATATCAACATTTCAAAACTTTAGTTGTAGTCGGATCGCCTTTTGAAGGATTGCCTAGGCTATCTCCAAAATATTACCGAGCTCAAGAATCAACTAATTAAGTGCTTACTGTCTTGAAATGAATGCTTTTGCTGGTGGCTAAGTTACCAAGGTAGATCGATAGCTTTTGTTCATGTTGCTACAAATTATCTATTAAATAATGAAAGCTGCATACACACTATGCAACTCCTCTATAGGCGTAGCCTTCCTCTAGAGTATGCATCCAGTAAGTGGAATAATATCCTAACGTTAGCGATCGCGTACAAGCAAATGGTCCAATATGATGTCGCAAACATCTACTGCTTCAATTCTATCCGAAGCTATATATTGGGTTTGTTGAGAGATAAGCAGTGGTCCCTCAGCTAAGTTTGTATTAAGTGCGCCGTGTGAGCCTTTAACTAAGCTGGCATCTAGCGGCGTGAACTCCATAAGTGTGCGAAAGCCTAGTTTTTTCTTAAGTAGTGTCCCTGCAATCTTGGGTTTGGCCAGTGTAATTGTCGGATCAATGAACATTTCGGCTGGATCATAGCCTGGTTTACGATGAATATCGACGGTGCGAGCAAAATCAGGCGCACGGCTATCATCTAACCAGTAGTAATAGGTAAACCAGGCGTTAGGCTCAGCAAGCGCAATGAGTTCACCTGAGCGAGGATGATCGAGGTGATAGTTTTGTTTACCTTCTTCATCTAGTACCTGGGAAACACCATCAACAGTTTCTAAAAGTGCTTGGACCTGAGAAACCTCTGACGGGTTATCAACGTAGATATGAGCAATCTGATGGTCAGCTACTGCAAACGCTTTACTCGCTCCAGCATCTAATAGCTCTTTACCTAGTTCTTCTCGAACAGCAATGAATCCTTTTTCTCGCAGAATGCGATTGAGATGAACTGGTTTTGAAACCGGTTGAATACCATACTCTGAAAGCACGATCACCTGCGCTCCTCGCGCTTCGTAGTAGTCAATGAGATCACCGCAAACCTGGTCAATCTCTTGTAGGTCAGTTTCGATATGCTCGGGCCTGCTACCTACTTTCTGACAGCAGTAATCTAGATGGGGAAGATAAACCAAAGTCAACGTCGGATTGTGTTGGGCGTCTACCCATTTAGCAGACGCTGCAATCCATTGGCTAGATTCGATTGAGGTGACCGGGCCCCAAAACTTGAAAAGCGGAAACTGTCCAAGCGTTTCTTGTAACTGGGGGCGAAGGCTAGCTGGTTTGGTGTTGATATCAGGAAGTTTTCGGCCATCTGCTGGGTACATTGGACGCGGCGTTACCTCATAGTCAGCCGTCGAGTACATGTTGTACCACCAGAACATATTGGCACAGGTGAAAGTAGGATCAATCTCTCTGGCTATATCCCAAATTTTAGGTGCTTGGACAAGCTTATTCGACTGCCGCCAAAACTTTACCTCACAGTCATCGCGAAAGTACCAACCATTAGCAACAATGCCATGTTCATCAGGATATTTTCCGGTCAGATAAGTAGATTGAACCGTACAGGTTACTGCGGGAAGCACTGGCTCAATCGCAACCTGCTTGCCTTTAGTCAGCCAGTGAGATAAATACGGGGTGTACTGACCAATCAGATCTTTAGTCAGGCCAACAACATTAAGAACAACAGTTTTTTGCATGGATTAGAGGAGTACTTTATGCACAAAGACTTGAAAGATTATTTGATATAACGAGTGAAGAATGTGTACTCAAGACTCAGCTTGGCCTAAGTAGGTGAGTTAGCTTTTGCTCTACTGTAGGTAGATCTGTTATAGGTAGATCTGTGGGTGAAGCCGCCCTTTACTAGCTACTATTGTTTGAAAATAAGCATGGGCTCGTCTGTGCAGGAATAGCTATAGGCTAAGGCAATTTACAGACGGTGCCAGATAGCTGCTAGGTAGCCAAGGCCTTTAGCACCCATTCATACTCTCGCTGAATGGAAGTGAGCATATCGAGTTTCATATCGGGGGGCAATACGTCCCAAGTGTAGGTCTCGATCTCAAGATGAGAGCAGCCTGCATGACTTTTCAGAGCTAATAAGAAGGTAGAGATATCAGCTTGGGTAGATTGAAAGGCTTGATATCGATCGACAAAGATAGGCACATGAAAGTGAGTGCGCCATTCTTGGGCGTCACTGCTGATGAAATGAGGGAGTGCCTGCTGCAGATCGGCATGTTGTTTTAGATCGCCACTGCTGCTACGTTCGATTACTTGATGTAGGTAAGTTGATTCGGCAAAAGTCTCAAGCTGAGCGGCCATCCACTGACGTTTTTCTACATCACTGGGTAATTCAATTCGTAGGGCCGCGCTTAGCTGACCTTTGCCAATCTTGATACCAGCCGCCTGAAACTGTTCAAATACCTGCTGAGGTTGCTCATATTCAACTGCAAAGTGACAGGTGTCATAGCAAATTTGAATATGATTTAGCAGATGTTGCTCTGCCTGCGTTTGGGAGATTCCTAGCTCTTCTCTTAGCCAGGCACCGCCGATAGGTAGCAGCCAATCATTGAAATAGGCAATGACTTCAGTCGCGTTCTCTAAGAGCCCATCGGGTTCGGGCTCAAGATCAATGTGTAAGCGTTGATTTTTGCATTGTTCTATCGCGACCAACTTAGCAGTGACTTGAGCTAGCTGCTGCGTGCTAACAGCAAATACGATTTCACGCGCTTCTTGGTCATCTACCCACCATGGCTTGTAAGAGAGTGGAACGGTAGAGATGCCGCCGTCCATGCCACTAGGTAAAAGAGTAGAAAGAATGTCTATCAAGCGTAATGTATAGTCTAGCCGTTCGGGTTTTGACCAGTCAGGTGCATAGACATTGTCTTTTACTACCTGATGATGAAATCCCCCATAGGGAAAGCCATTGATAGTAAAAACGTATAGGTTTTCTGACTCTAGCCAAGCTTTGAATGTATCTAGTTGATCTCCTGCTAGGATTTCTCGGGAAGCTAGATCTGATAGCCTAAGGCCAATGCCAAAGGATGATTGTGCACAGAGCCTCTGTTTTAGTGGGGGTAAATAGGTTTCAAGATTTTGCCTGACTTCTGCCCAAGTTTCACCCGGATGAATATTAGAGCAGTAGGTGAGGTGCAAGGCCTGGTCGTCTTCTGTAGAGTAATTAACTTTCATCTAGGACTCCTGCAACAGTGCGATCGCCTGGCGATAGACATCAAAGTCTACCTCATGCACCTCAAAGCCCAGGCCGATTGCCTTTAGCAACATGATCGTTAGCTCACCCCCTAGATGCTCTCTAAACTCGCTCAATCCTCGAAAGATAGAGTCAGAATGATCTGGCTGTTCGAGATAACTACTTAGTTCAGGCGCATAGAGTGTAAAGCCTAGTCGTTTGAGCGTGTTGAGTATGCGCTGCCAGTCACTGGCCTGAAGGTAGCCCTGGAGGTAAGAATAAGTGCTATCTAACGCAATCCCAATAGCAACTGCTTCGCCGTGACGTAGTCCATAGTTGGTTAGGTGCTCTAAACGGTGAGCTGCCCAGTGCCCAAAATCAAGCGGACGTGAGGAACCCTTCTCGAACGGATCTCCATATCCACCGATATGCTCTATGTGGTGCTTAGCGCAGCGATAGACTAATTCTTTCATCGCTTCCATATTGCGTCTATCGAGTGCTGAAGCCGATGTTTCAATAAAGCTGAAGAAATCTGCATCTTTGATCAAGGAAACTTTCACTGCTTCTGGAATGCCTGATCGCCAGTCGCGATCGCCTAAAGCTTCTAGAAAAGTGAAATCATTGAACACCAACGTCGGAGGTGCAAAAGTACCTAGAAAATTCTTCTTGCCGAAGGCATTAATTCCATTTTTGACGCCAACACCAGAGTCATTTTGAGCCAATACAGTCGTGGGTACACGAATTAGCCGCACCCCACGATGGGCCGTTGCTGCCGCATAGCCAACCATATCTAAAACAGCGCCGCCGCCGATAGCCATCACATAAGAGTGTCGACAGATCGCTGTTCTATTGACCGCCGCTTGAATCTTCTCTACCCACTCGGCACTCTGTTTGACAAACTCTCCGCCGGGTACCATCAACGGCTCTGCCACTAGCGTGATCGCCTCTGAATAGCGCTCTGCATAGGCGGTTATTTGGTCGATGAGCTGAGGATAAGCTTGCAATACCCCCGAATCCACTACCACAAAGATCTGCGTTGATGACGTTTTGCTCTGTATCAACACATCTGCTAGAAGGGGATTGTTAGGGCGAAATAGCCCTTCTGTAAAATGTACGTCGTAGGTGAAGCGCACGCTGAAATCTTGTTGAAGCGGTTTGAGCTGCGTAGGAGCGATAGTGAGTGTCATATTCGATGATTGGTTAGTGAGATATCCAGAAAGGTTTTGGTAAGTTAGCGTGGTCTATAGATAGTCCAAAGTAAGGCGATTTGATTGCTATCGGTCACGATCTTGTTAGCCGGTATTAGCCCAGCTATGCCTGCTAAGTCACAGCAAAAAGCTTGGCCAATCCTCTTGAAATCGGCAGCAAAGAGAGAACGCAAAGTCCATAGATCCAATTAGTAAATCCAGAGGCGATCGCCGCATCTAGAATAATTAGACAGATGATGCCAGCTTTGACCGCGGCTCGGATCTGCTCAGCAGTAGGCGCGATCGTAGCTTGAACAAACTTAGGTAGTACTAAGACAACAAACAATAGAGCAAAAGGAAGACTGCCTAGCCCCCCATAGGTAGGTAGAAGAGTCAGACCAGCGATACTAGCAATCACTAAACCCAGCAGCAACAGCGCAACGATGCCTGTCGATCGATTACCGCCATGAACTTCACCTCGGCTAATAGTCGTAATTCCCGCGATATAGAGAACAGGAATTAGCGCTAAGAACCAATAAGATTCAACAGCAAGCGGCATAGCACTCACGCCTAAAAGCAAATTTGCCCCCCGGCAAAGACCCATGTTCAGCGGGCCAAGTAGGGAATGATGCTTGGCTATCGCATCATAACTAAGCGCAGTCACTGCGATGAATACACTCAGTAGCGCACTTAATAGAGATACCTGAGCTGCAGCCATCACTCCAACCAACAACAGAATAGAGCCTAAAGCAATAGCTTCTTGCTTAGTAGCTCTACCCGAAGGGATAGGACGTTCTGGTCGTTCTTCAGCATCTAGATCAGCATCAAATACATCGTTGAAGACGACACCACCGCCGTAAAGCCCCGTGGTAGCAAGCAACAGCCAGCCTAAAGAAGCTGAAGTCGCCACGGATGTAGCCGCTGTTAGAGTGAATAGGCTTGAGGCTGCACCTGAAGCAGCGTAGCCTAAGAGAATATCAGCCCAAGCAGTGAGGATATTGGCAGGCCGCATCATTTGTAGATAGGCTACAAGGGTAGAGTCGTGAGAAGACGTTGCACTCATGGTTGGTCTGAGTAAAGTTGTTCGGTTTCCTTGCTGAGGTCGTTCTTTAAGTTAGGTTGTGCGAGCAAATCAATTGGATTAATTGAACAGTTCTAATCCAATAGGTCTACTGATCTATGATCTATCTAACGAGATCTTCTAGATAGATCTAATCGATTAATAGTGAAGCCAGCTGCTTTGAATCAGTGATCGGTTGTTGCCCTCGCAGAACAGAATTACCGTCGTAAAGCTGCCTTTGATCTACTGCTGGTGGATTGGTCCAATCGGTTTCTTTCATTTCGCCACTTTGTCCATAGGCGCTTAGAGCGTTTTCATAACAAACCTTGCGGATATGATCGGCGGGGATACCCATCTGCTCCATCAGCTGAGCGGTTTTAGGAACGGCTAGTGGATCGCTCAAACCCCAGTCAGCGGCGCTATCAACAATAATGCGATTACAGCCATACTGACGCACCAGTTCTACCATGCGCTTATTCCCCATTTTTGTCTTAGGATAGATCGAGAAAGCTGCCCAAAAGCCTCGGTCTAGAACTTCTTTGGCCGTTTCTTCATTCGCATGGTCGATGATGACCTTAGAGGGATCTACACCATATTCTGCGCAAACATCCATACTGCGAGAAGTGCCTTCTTTCTTATTGCGATGAGGCGTATGAACCAGCACAGGCTTGTCGACTTCTTTGGCTAGCTCCAGCTGTAGACCAAAATACTTGTCTTCGGCTGGGGTCATCTCGTCGTAGCCAATCTCGCCGATAGCAACCACGCCTTCTTTACACGCAAATAGCGGTAACAGGTCCATGACTTCATCAGCGATATCTGGATTGTTGGCTTCTTTGGGATTAAGCGAAATGGTGCAATAGTGACGAATGCCAAACTGAGCTGCGCGGAAACGCTCCCAGCCTACCAAGCTACTGAAGTAATCTTTGAAGCTGCCTGCGCTCGTACGCGGTTGACCCATCCAAAAAGAGGGTTCAATGATGGCGACCACACCGTATTCTCTTAGCACCATGTAGTCGTAGGTGGTGCGAGCAGTCATGTGAATATGCGGATCAATAAAGGTGGCCGTGCTGATATCGTTTGTTTTAACCATGATTTTGTAGATGGATGAGCTGATGTTGTACAAATTGAATGATGCTCGTGAAGCCAAGTCGAAGATAACTGCTCCAAGAGTCATAATCTCTAGATACAGAGTCTTATAAAGGCTTTAGCTAAGCTGCTAGGTACTGTTGACTATACTTGTCCCAATCAAGCTGATAATCTACGATTTCGGCTTTTACAGCAGGATACTGAGACAAGAGCTTTTGAGCCGAAGGTAGCGAGGACTGAATGCAGGCGATCGCTGCCGCTAGCTGTTGCTCTTTTCTAGACGTGTCTAGCGCGCGTTCTAGATCGCTTAAAAATTGATCGTTTAAGAAAGGACCTATCAGTCGCCAAAGTTCAGGTGTGACCTCGCGCTTAGCAGCCCAGCGTTCGTGAGCATAGTCTGAGAGCATACGAGCTAGCTCGGGATTGGCCCGCTGGTCAAGCTGTTGAATCAGATGCAGCGGACTATCAACAAATACCGCCTTGAGCACCATTTGATTCCAAGTAAGTCGTTCGAAATAGTCACCTGGGAAAGGGTTATTAAGCGCGATCGCATTGAAGACTGCCGTTATGCTAGTCCGTAGCCCTTCAGCCGCCCTGGCAACAAACAGGTGAGGATGAGGCAGCAGCGGCAAACTTTGATAGAGTGCAATTTGCTCGCTAACATCAGCTGCGCTAAAAAGCTTTTCAACTAAGGTGTGGTATCGCTGGGCATCATGAGTTGGTAATGATAAAAGTATTAAGCTCCGTCCAGCTTGATCAAGACTCCAACCACTAGGTACCCAGCCTACTCGGATAGAGTTAGCTTCTCGTACATCAGAATCTGCCAGCTTTAAGTCAGCCTTGGTAGTGTAGCGAGGCACTGAACTAAAAGTTGTGAACAGTAGACGTTCTGAGACATCCTTCTTATTTAGCTGTTCTAGCTTATCTTCTAACCAAGCAAGTTGCTCAGAAGACGTCTGCTGCTCAAGCCATTGATACAGCAGCGCTTTAGCTTCTTTAGCTTGTAAAATGTTCGTAGAAGAAGTCATTATGAGATTTGGTTAAAGCGTGGTGTTTACAGGATGCTGTATTTATTTATCGAAAGGGTTCAGTCCAAAGAGAGAGAACTTTGCAGCGGTTAGATCAACAGTTGATTTTTCTAACTGCCTTGAGAGTAACTAACTTGTCTAATCAAAGTTTGTTGCAGCGTCGTTGCAAAAAGGATCTTAATCAAGATATGAAAAATTGGTGAATAGCTTGATTTATGGCAGAAAGTTATGGATAACGCCGTATTGAAGAATTGAAACCTTTCAGCGGCGTTACCCAGTAGGACCAAGTGGTACGGGACTAGTGGATATATCAGATCAGTCTGTAGCCGAAATGGCTAGTAGATGCGAATAACTAAGCACAAAAAAGCTCTGTAACGATAGCTGTTTAAAACTTTAATAATCAAAACAGTTTTGTAACGGATGTAGTAGATATCTCATACCTTTGAAGTAGGATAAGCGGCTTTCTTCAAGGGTCGCTATCCCTTGAACCCTTTACGGTCGGAGTCCTGAGAAGATGTCAGCTATTTCTAAGGTGGCCCCTTCGCTGAGCATAAATTCTCTGTATTGGCAGGGGATGATAGATGTTAATCCGCTGACAGCCTCTAGCCAAACTCAGCTAGCAAAGGTCTTGGCACGCTTGAACTCTCATCCAGCAGCGGGCTGCATCTTGGCTGTCTATCGGCGTAAGGTTGTAGGGATTGCTACTCGTCAAGATCTGATGAGTGCTTTAGCACAAAATCCTAAGTGGGCTAGCATGCGGCTTGCTCAAATAGTGACTCGTCCGGTAATTACTGTAAAGCGCTCGGCAATCACTCATGTCACGCACGTCATAGATTTGTTAGAACAGCATCAAATAAGCTATCTGCCCGTGGTCGACGACAATGACTGTTTACTAGGTCTGATCGACCAAACTCGCCTGCTAAGAGCATTACAAAATCAGTTCACCCATCACTCACCCGAACAGTCAGGACGAGCTCAAATTTTTGCAGATATTACACTCAAAATTCGCCAGTCTTTGCAGCTCAAAGACATTTTGCAAACGACCGTTGACGAGATTCAGCATCTGTTGAATGCGGATCGGGTATTGATCTATCAAGTACTGCCTGATGGCACTGGGAAAGCCGTAAGTGAAGCGGTACAAGCACCTTATCCTTCTATTATAGAAATTCCTTTTCCTGAAGAGGTGTTTCCAGAAGACTACCAGGCGCTCTATGCTGAAGGACGCATACGCGCTGTCACTGATGTGCGTAGCCCAAAGGCAAACATTGCCGAGTGCCTAGTTGAGTTTCTTGCCCAATGGGATGTTCGATCAAAGCTGATTGTTCCGATTGTTCGCCCGATTAGCCCTGCAATTAGTCCTTCTACCAACAGTGCTGAAGATACCGTGCCTGTGCATAAGCATCTTTGGGGACTGTTGATTGCTCACCAGTGCCGCCAGCCTCGCCAGTGGTCAGACCTTGAGCTAGATCTGATGCAGCAGCTTGCCGGGCAAATTAGCCTAGCACTTTCCCAAGGTCAGCTGATGGAGTATTTAGAAGAGCGAGTTAAGTTGCGTACTACCGAGCTGACTCAAGCGAACAATGCTTTGCAGCAAGAAATTCAAGAGCGCAAGCAGATAGGCAAAGCGCTGCGTCAAAGTGAAGCTCAGCTTCGATTAATCACTAACAATTTGCCAGTGCTCATTGCTTATATAGATTGTCACCAACGCTATCAGTTCAACAATTTGAGCTATGAGCAGTGGTTAGGATTTTCACCAGTGGATATGGCTGGAAAAACGATTCAACAAGTAATAGGCGCTGCTCACTATCGGAGCATTCAACCTCATATTGAGACAGTACTCTCCGGTCAACAGGTAACGTATGAGAGTGAACTAACTTTTCGAGATGGACGCGATCGCTCGGTAAGCGTTACCTACATTCCTCACATAGAAACCGCTAAGGAACCAAAATCTTCACAAGCATCTGATTCAGATGAGCACAAACAGAATAATCGGCGAGATTCAAGACAGGTTAAAGGCTTTTTCGCTCTGACAACTGATATTAGCGATCGCAAAGCGATTGAGCGGATGAAAGATGAATTTATTGCCGTCGTCAGTCACGAGCTACGTACACCACTGACCTCTATTCATACTTCTCTTAAATTGCTGGCAACAGGGCTACTTGGCCAACTACTTGCAGAAGGTCAGGAAATGCTAACTGTTGCCGATGAGAATACCGATCGGCTGGTGCGCCTAGTCAATAACGTTCTCGATCTGCAGCGTATAGAATCTGGTGAAGTCACGCTTGATGCGCAGGAATGTGAGGCGGCTGAACTGTTAGATGAAGCCGTTGAGAGTGTGCTGACCATCGCGCAGCAGCATAATATTAGAATAGAGGCCCACGCAGAGTCGCTTTCTATCTGGGCCGATCCAGACTACATTGTGCGGGCGCTGACAAATCTGCTTGGCAACGCGATTAAATTCTCTCCTGCAGGCGAGGTCGTTTGCCTCACTGTCAAAGCTGTTAGTTCGTCTTTAGAAAAACCTAGCACAGATCAAGAAATGGCCTTGTTTTGCGTTCAAGATAACGGACAAGGCATTCCCCACAACAAACTCGACAGCATCTTTGAGCGTTTTCAGCAGGTCGATTCTTCTGACTCTCGTAAAAAAGGAGGGACAGGATTAGGCTTGACTATCTGTCGAAAAATCGTAGAACAGCATGGAGGTAAAATCTGGGCAGAGAGTCAACTAGGTAAAGGCAGCCGCTTTTCCTTTACCGTACCACTTGCGCCTCTTTTGAAGGAATCGTCCGCTCCAGTCTCCTAGAACTGTTCCTAGAACTATCTTGTAGAACTATGCACTCACCAAAACGTATCCTCATTGTCGATGACGAGGAATCTATTCAAAAAGTAGTGAAACTCAGCTTAAAAATTGAGGCTAGTTGGGAGGGAGTGACAGCCTCTTCTGGTGAGGAGGGCATTCGTCAGGCGCAAAGCCTTCAGCCGGATGCTATTTTGCTCGATGTGATGATGCCAGATATGGACGGAATCGCTACCTTTGCTGCCCTAGAGAGAAACCCGAAAACGCGAACGATTCCAGTTATTTTACTAACGGCAAAAACACAGGCATTCGAGAAGCGACTTTTTCAAGAAATTGGTGTTGCTGGTGTGATTACAAAGCCCTTTGAACCCCTATCTTTGGCCAGCAAGATCGCACAGCTACTGCACTGGACTCTTTAGCACCAATGTCTGTATAGGTGAACAGGCCTGTAGATGAACAGCCAAAAGGATACATTGATAGGGGAGCGAATAGGTGAAACGAACAGAAGTATTGAATGAACGACTTCAAATAGCGTAGATAAAACAAGAATACATTCTCACTTACACATCTCACTGTCTCAGTTAACTTGACTGTCGTCGCTTAAGGCGTCACCTGTGGTTTTCCAAGAATATACATCGTTCTCACTGACTTGCCAGATACAATGGATATAAGTGCATAGCAAAACCAGATTGACAGTGCCATTACAAAGGTTATATGAGAGTTCTATTAGTAGATGATGACAATGCACTGGCCTCGCTGCTCACTTCTCAGCTAGCAGCGCACAACTATATTGTTGATCACGTTGCGGATGGGGAAACGGGATGGGCCTATGCCTCTACTTTTGACTATGATCTAGTTGTTTTAGATTGGATGTTGCCTCAGTTGAGCGGGGTTCATTTATGTCAGCGCCTACGTAGGCAAGGCTGTGGCGTGCCAATTCTTCTATTAACCGTAAAGAATGAGCAAAGAAATAAAATAGAAGGCTTAGAGGCAGGTGCAGACGATTACGTCGTTAAACCGTTTGATATGGACGAGCTACTTGCGAGAATTCGAGTACTGCTAAGACGAACGCCTCACGAAACGGAACCAGTTTTAATCTGGGGCAATTTACAGCTCGATCCTATTAGCACTCAGGTGCATTATTCTGGGCAGCTGGTCACACTGACGGCCAAAGAGTATTCTCTTTTAGAACTTTTTTTACGCTCTCCCCATCAGGTATACAGTGCAACGGTTTTGCTAGGTAAGCTGTGGTCCTCTCAAGAATTTCCTAGTGAAGCAACAGTGCGATCGCATCTTCGGCGACTACGGCAAAAGCTCAGTCAAGCAGGAGCTGCGCCCGATTTAATCGAAACAGTCCATGGGCTAGGCTATCGGCTCAAATCATTGGTGATTGATGCAGCGCCCACAGCGGCCAATACCGATGTTCCTGATCAGCGCGCAGCACGCTACCTAGAGGGCCTGACTCAGGCCTGGAAAGCCCATAAGGGAGAAAGTTTGGCTCGCTGGCAAACACTCCTAGAGATTTCTCAGACGCTACAGATGAAAGAACTTAGCGAGCAGCAGCGAACTCAGGCAATGCAGATTGCTCACAGCCTAGCAGGCACATTGGGTACTTTTGGCTTGATGGAAGGATATCGACTCTCTCTACAGGTAGAGCAACTATTGCTACGCTCAGGCGATCGCTCTAGAGTGAGTTTTTCAACTGCTGAAGCTGCTCAGTTTCATACGATTGTGACTACGCTTGGACATACGCTAGACGAAGCGCCTCGGCTAGTTTGTCCTGTCGACAATCCACCAAATGCGCCTAAGGCAATGATGATAGATGTCAACGGCATGTCTTATGTTCAGCAGCTGATGGCGATGGGTATTGCTCAGGGAATAGAGATGAGCGTAATTGCATCTGTAGAAGCAGCGTCACACTCACTGTGGCTTGATCGGCCGCTGAAAACAGCATCAGAATTTCTTACGTCACTGCCTGATATGGTTCTGGTAAATCTGGTAGCAGGGGAAACGAACCCAGTGCTAGATGAGCCAATTTTACAGAAGCTGTTGTACTTTATCCAACAGGTTTCAGAACGTTGGCCGCAGATCAAGATAACAGTAATTACGCCTCAGGCCGACTTTGGCAATCGGTTAGACTTGGTCCGTCGCGGCGGTGTGCTGATATTAGAGTATCCTGTTGTCCCTGCAAAGGTTCTAGAGATAATGTGCCGAATGCTGGAACTAAACGCTCGCCCGAGTAAGATCATGATTGTAGATGACGATGCTCACTATCTTAAGCAGGTAGTTCAACTGCTGCATCCATGGAACTTTGAAATCACGCCTTTAACCAACCCACAGCGGTTTTGGACACTATTCAATCAGGTGCTGCCTGATTTAGTCGTGTTCGATGTTGAGATGCCCCAAATTAATGGATTTGAGCTTGCTAGAGTGTTGCGTAGCCATACTAAGTGGCAGCATCTACCGATTGTGTTTCTAAGTGTGCATGGCGATGCTGCCAAACAAGAACAGGCCTTTGCCATAGGCGCAGACGACTACATTACTAAACCTGTTCATGGAAAGGCCTTCGCTACTAGACTGTTAAACCGCCTTAACCAAACAGCCGATATTCGTCGCCCAGCTTAATCCTTACGTCTAACTGGGTTTGCACAAGGTCTGCACAGCAGGTATAGCAAAGTAAGCATGCATGCTTACTTTGTCTTGATATGCATTCCCTAGTGCCGGACAACGACGCGGGGTCTCACCGCTGCTAGCTATGTTGCTTGTTGTTTCATTGGGTTTTTGGCTAGTGAGAGTGTTCTAAGCAACTCGACAGATGCCGTATAGGCCAAGGTAAGAAGCAGGAAAATCGCCAAGGATCTTGAAAAGTCATGGTTCAGCTCACGCATAAGCCTATTTTGAAACAGCACCCTGCAATTTCTCAACTAGCTACGACGATCAAAAATATTTGGCACAAGCAATTGATGGTGTTTCCCTACGAGGTACCAACCGAATTGGGCTATGTCGAAGGTAGCTTAGAAGGGGAACAGCTAGTTATCCAAAACCTTTGCTATCAGACTCTACAGTTTCGCAAGCTTCACTTAGAACTCGCTAAGGTCGGCAGCAATCTTGATATCTTGCATTGCGTCATGTTTCCCCATCTCTGCTTTGATTTGCCCATTTTCGGGGTAGATATTGTGGTTGCCAGAGGCCACATTACTGCTGCTATTGTGGATTTGTCGCCGGTTTCGCCAGATGGCACCCTCCCTGTTAGCTACCGGCAAGCGCTGGAAGAAATCCCTGTCCCTCAATTCTCCAGTCCCAGAGCGCTACCAGAATGGGGAAGCATCTTCTCAAATCACTGCTTGTTTGTGCGTATAGAGACTCCTCAAGAAGCAATGAGCTTCTTGAATCAGGTGACACAGTACTTAGTGATACACTGCCGACTCGCCTGCGAATCTACTAAAGTTGAAGATACAGCGCGAGCCTCCATATGGGCAGGACAAAAGCACTACTGCCAACAGCAACAGAAAAATGATAAGACCCGCCGAATTCTAGAGCGAGCTTTTGATAAGAAGTGGGCTCAGCGCTATTTGGAGACTATGCTATTCGATTGCGCTAGTCCAGACACCTTTTCTCCTTAATCTGAAAGCTAACCACCTCATGGCAAAACTACAGGTGGCGATTGTGTGCCAGTGACTTCGAAATTGCTGCGCTTGTGGTCGTGAATTTTGAAGATGAGACATCCTGACAGATGTAACCAATTGTAACTTTAATGAGAACAATCGTAATGTTTAGAAAGACCTGAAAAGCTTTTTGTAGAAGAGGTTTAGAGCTTTGTAACCGGATAGATACAAACTTATGCACAATATCTGCACAAGCAAATTGATTAAATCAAAGCATTGGTTCGAGCTACCTAAGTCTGTCGGTAAACCCGTCTGGAAATATTCTTTTTGGTCTTTTTTGTTTTTGCGATGTGTGTAATTTCTGTAGCGGATTGATTACTACTTTGGGGGCCAAGTCCTTCACAGAAGGTTTTATTCATAAACATTCTGTTAGGGATAGTCTCTAAGCGGTAAGCTATCTGCTCTTAGCTGTTTGGGAAAACATTTATTCACAACGCAACAGCATCTGTAGAGAGGACTGTGAAAAGAGATTGTGGTCGAGCTATGTCGATTGAGCAAGCAGTCAAGGAAAGCTTAGGTTTTCCTGGTTTATCTAATGTTTGCTTCAACGAGGTCTAACTGTCAGATATCTGTTAGATATCTGTGTTTTTGAGAAGTAGGAGAGCAATTCCACATGTACGATGTTTTTACGAAAGTGATTTCCCAGGCTGATGCGCGAGGCGAATACATTGGCGAGGACAAACTTGATGCTCTAAACAAGCTGGTGTCAGAGGGCAACAAACGGATTGACACTGTCAACCGCATCACTAGCAACTCCTCTGAGATTGTGTCGAGTGCAGCCCGTTCACTGTTTGCCGAACAGCCGCAGCTAATCGCCCCAGGTGGCAATGCCTATACCTCTCGCCGCATGGCTGCTTGTCTGCGAGATATGGAAATTATTTTGCGCTATGTCACCTACGCCATGTTTACCGGAGACGGTAGTGTCTTGGACGACCGTTGCTTGAACGGTCTGCGTGAAACCTATACCGCGCTGGGCGTCCCGGGCGGCTCTGTGGCTGCTGGGGTCGACAAAATGAAGGATACGGCGATCGCAATTGCCAATAATCGTGAGGGCATCACTCAAGGCGACTGTAGCTCTTTGATGGCCGAACTAGGTGGCTATTTCGATAAAGCTGCCGCCGCTGTCGGATAAAATTTCCCGTCTCCGCTAATTACTCGTCTAAATCGTCCATTTTCATACATTTTTCCAAGAGAGATTCCAACATGAAAACTCCCATGACTGAAGCGGTCGCAGCCGCTGATTCTCAAGGCCGTTTCCTCAGCAGCTCAGAACTACAGGTCGCCTTTGGCCGTTTTCGTCAGGCTCAGGCCGGACTATCTGCCGCTCAATCGTTGACTAAAAACGCTGATAGCTTGGTTAATGGCGCAGCTCAAGCCGTTTATCAAAAGTTTCCATACACCACCCAGATGCAGGGCAGCAACTTTGCTTCTTCATCTACTGGAAAAGAGAAGTGCTCAAGAGATATTGGTTACTACCTGCGGATGGTGACGTACTGTCTGATTGCAGGCGGTACTGGCCCAATGGATGAGTATCTTATCTCTGGCATTCAAGAGATCAACACAACGTTTGATCTTTCTCCTAGCTGGTATGTGGAGGCGCTTAAGCACATTAAGGCTAACCACGGTCTTAGTGGTGATGAAGCAGCTGAAGCAAACTCCTACTTTGACTATGCTATCAATTCGCTAAGCTAACAGCTCACTGCAACAATTTGCTGAGCTGATACCTTCCTGAATGAATCAGCATAGCTGATTGCTAAGCCCTCGTCTCAGGGTTTCTCTCGAAAGAACCTAACGCTAGGAAACCTGAAAACAAAGGTCTTCAGTAGGAAAATGAGCACGAGGGCTTAGCAAAACAATCAAATGCGAGTCCTTATCCTCCACGAAAGACTAGGGATATCAGCATTTTCAGGCATGTTCTAGGCCAAGACGACAAGGAGATGTGATCAACATGACGAGCGAAACTTCTGCAAGATTATTAGGATTCGAGCCCTTTGTACAATTCACCCCGGTAGAGCTGCGCCACAATGCTTCTGAATCCGACATTCAAGGGATAATTTGGGCGACTTATCGACAGGTGTTAGGCAACGACCATGTGATGAGCGCAGAACGATTGATCAGTAGCGAGTCTTTGCTTAGACAAGGTCATATCAGAGTCTGTGATTTCGTTCGGACGCTGGCGCTATCTGAACTTTACAAGGAAAAATTCTTTTATAGCACGCCTAATGTACGTTTCATTGAGCTGAACTTCAAGCATCTATTAGGCCGTGCACCTTACGATGAATCAGAGATCACTGAGCATGTCAATCTCTATATCCAACAGGGCTATGAAGCAGAAATCAATAGCTATATAGATTCGGCTGAATACCAAGATAATTTTGGTGAACAGATCGTGCCTTACTACCGAGGCTTTGCAACCCAAAGAGGACAAAAAACGGTCGGATTTGGCCGGATCTTTCAGCTCTATCGGGGAGTAGCTAGTAGCGATCGCGCCCGTGTCAACCACAAAAAAGGCACTCTAACCACAGAATTAGCTCGCAACTCAGCTAGCCCAGTTCGAGCGGCTAACACGAGTAAAGAACTACAAGGGGTGACTGGAGGTAATCGTGAGCAGCTATATCGCATTCGAGTGTCACAATCGGCCAGCCAGCGACGACCTCAGGTCCGCTTAGGTATGCAGGAATACGTTGTCTCCTATGAGCTGCTTTCCTCGACGCTGCAGCGACTCAACCAAAGAGGGTGTCGAATTATGGATGTTTCACCAGCATAGCCTGCTGTAAGTGCCCTCCCAAAGTAGCCTCTCGATCACGATTGCCCCGTTAAAAATTTCAATATCACATTACTAGGAGAAACGATCAGTGTCCATTACAGCCGCCGCTAACAGGCTAGGAACCGTCCCCTTTACCGACCAACAGCCCGTAGAAATGCGGCCAAAGGCTTCTTCAGACGATGCCCAAGCTGTTATCTATGCCGCTTATCGGCAAGTCTTAGGGAATGACTATTTAATGCGATCAGAGCGTTTATCTGCATTAGAGTCTCTAGTCACCAATGGGACACTGAGCGTTAGAGATTTTGTTCGAGCGATCGCTAAGTCCGAGCTGTATAAAACAAAGTTTTTGTACCCTAATTTTCAAACCCGCGTGATTGAGCTTAATCTCAAGCATCTTCTAGGTCGTGCGCCCTACGACGAATCCGAAGTGATTGAACATCTCGATCGCTATCAGAATGAAGGATTTGAGGCTGATATTGACTCCTATATTGACTCAGAGGAGTACGAAACCAACTTTGGCGATAGCATTGTGCCTTACTGTCGCGGCTTTAGCACTCAGAATGGCCAGAAGATAGCGGGTTTTACGCGCATGTTCAGCCTATATCGGGGCTATGCCAATAGCGATCGCGCCCAAATCGCTGGTGCACCCTCCCGCTTAGCTCAAGAGCTGGCTCAAAATAGCATTTCAGCCGTGGTTCCTCCCTCGTCTAGCAGTGATAACAATGGTTGGGCCTATCGCCGTGCCAAAAACTCTACCAACAATAATCGGGCCTTTGCCAGACCTGGTTCTACCACAGGTCGCGACAGCTTGTATCGGATCGAGGTAGCAGGACGACGGCGTCCAGGCTATCCCAGCATTCGACGCAGCAACCGAGTGCTGATTGTTTCTTACGAGGCACTTAATGAGACCCTCAAGAGAATAAGCCAAAGTGGTGGTCGTATTGCCAATATCACTAAAGCGTGAGCGTTCAAAAGCTTTTCTCATATAGCAGTTTCTCAATCTATCCTCTTTATTCCATTACTAGGCACTTATCATGTTAGGACAGAGCGCTACCAGTACCGCCTCTAGCGTAGATAATCGAATTTTCGTTTATGAAGTGACGGGCCTAAGCCAAAACGAGCTGACTGCTCGCCAACGCTCACCCATACGCAGCAGTCAAAACCAATTTGTTCAGGTACCTTTCCATCGTATGAATCAGGAAATGCGACGGATTACGATGCTAGGCGGAGAGATTGTTAGGATTTTGCCGCTAGGGGACAGTACAAAGGCTAGTCCTACTCCCTCAGAGTCTGAGAGTCCAAATGAAACCCGTAGTGATGAAGCTACGAAGAGTTCTGCCAATTAGTGAGCGTTTAGGATTCTCTCCTACTATATACCCACCATAGATAATACCCATCATAGATAATGAGCTAATAAAAAATCTATGTCTGCTATAGGCTATAGCAGACATAGATTTTTTAAATGAGCAGATTCTCTTGAAGAGAGAAACGGATTTCCTCATGGTAATTGTTTCTTTTTCTTAAACTTCCGTAGTCTCTGGTCACGAAACTTTTATCCTTATGAATTAAGATAGATAAGTATAAGTACTTATCTGTTGAAAGAGAGTGTTTATAAGGAGAATGTCTGTGTCTTTGCCGTTGCTAAGCTATCCTGTTTCTAGTCAGAATCAGAGAGTGCCAGGGTTTGAAGTGCCTGGTGATGAACAACCTTATCAGTATTCAACTGATCGGCTGCTCTCAGGTCAGGAACTAGACAACCTAATTTTGGCTGCCTACCGTCGTATCTTCAACGAACAGCAGGTATTAGCCAGTACCCGAGAGCGTTCTCTTGAATCTCAGCTTGCGGGTAAACAAATTACGGTTAGAGATTTTATCAAGGGATTATTACTCTCTGATACATTCCGTCGCCGGAATTACGAGTGCAACAATAACTATCGCTTTGTGCAAATGTGCATTCAGCGGGTGCTAGGTCGCGATGTGTACGACAATCGCGAAAAGTTAGCTTGGTCTACGGTGCTGGCAACAAAGGGATTAGAAGGCTTTGTTACAGAACTATTAGAAAGCGATGAATACTTAGATAACTTCGGGCTAGACACCGTACCTTATCAACGACGGCGTATACTCGCTCAGCATACAACTGGTGAGCTTCCTTTCGAGCGGATGCCCCGCTATGGCCAAGATTATCTAGCTCAACTAGAGGCGTTGGGCAATGACTTCTCAAGCGATCGCCAGGTTGTAGAAGCACCCTATCTGCGTCCATCGGCAACTGTTCTACAGATTGCCGGCTGGTTGACAAAAGCAGGTGGGGTGGCGCTAGCAGCTCTCGTGCTGGCGGTTGTACTTTCTTGGTTTGGCTGGATCAGTCTCTAAGTTCGATCCTTTGTTTTAGGAGTTTTAGGAAAAGTATATTTCGCTATACTTTTCCTTTCGCAGCTCAACGTAACAACCTCAAGCAAGTGTTTTCAGCTATTGAGTATCTCTTTTATCTGGTCTTTAGCTACTTCTAGAGCTTCAGGTAGCTTTGTTGCGTCGCGTCCACCCGCCTGAGCAAAGTGAGGCCGACCACCACCACCACCGCCAGTCAGTTTGGCAATACCACCGATAAACTTACCTGCTTGTAGCCCTTTACTAATCACTGGCTTACTAAAAGCAGCGACCAAACTGACTTTGCCCTCAGTAGGAACAGACCCTAACACGACGGCGCCATCGCCCAGCTTTTGCAGCAGTCTTTCAGCGGCTGTCTTTAGCGCATCAGCTTCTACAGCCTCTAGATTCGCAACAATGATTGGAATTCCGCCTATGGCTTCCGCCTTGTTCAAAAGCTGATCAGATTTCGCCAGGGCTAGTTCCGACTTGAGCGCAGCTAGGTCTTTCTGAGCATTTTTGAGTTCGGTTTGTAGAGCAGTGACGCGATCGCTAATCTCTTCTGGCTTGGTCTTGAACCGGGCACTAAGGTCTCTAACGATGCGATCGCGCACTTCTAAGTAGTCTAAAACCGCCGGTCCGGCCACTGCTTCGATACGTCTGATGCCAGCGGCGATACCCGTCTCAGAGATAATTTTAAACACGCCAATCTCAGCAGTATTGCTCACATGCGTACCGCCGCATAGCTCCATCGAAACGCCAGGATAGTCAATCACCCGTACTTCATCGCCGTATTTTTCACCAAACATCGCCACTGCGCCTTTAGCCTTAGCTTCCGCGATCGGCATAGTTTGCACGTCGGCGTCATGAGCTTCGGCAATCCAGCTGTTCACCTGTTTTTCTACCTGCTGCAACTGCTCTGGTGTTAGCGCCTGCGGACAGTGAAAGTCGAAACGTAACCGATCAAAATCAACTAGAGAGCCTGCTTGTGAAATTGACTCATTCACTAAACTCTTTAATGCCGCCTGAAGTAAGTGAGTGGCCGTATGGTTGGCCTGAGCACGGCGACGGCAAGCCCGATCGATCTGGGCGCTTACTTGACTATCAACCGTGAGACTGCCGCGCTCAACTTTACCGAAGTGGACAAAGAAAGCCCCTTCCTTTTTCACATCCTCGATGCGAATAACAACGGTATCACCCGATAGATAGCCGCGATCGCCAATCTGCCCCCCCGACTCTGCATAGAAGGGCGTTTGATCTAGGACTATCTGCACATCATCGCCGGTTTCAGCTAGGTCAACCGACTCTCCATTAATCAAGATCGCTTCTACCCGACTTTGACTGTTTAAACGCTGATAACCAATAAACTCAGTAGAGTCAATCTGCTCAGCTAGCGTGTCCAAGCTGCTTTGAACGGTAAGGTCAATTGTTTCATGCGCTGCCTTTGAACGCTCTCGCTGTTGGGACATCTCTATCTCAAAGCGTTCAGTATCTACTGTGATGCCACTTTCTTCCGCAATTTCTTGCGTCAACTCTAAGGGAAAGCCATAGGTGTCATATAGCTCGAACGCATCTTTACCTGACACCTGCTTAGGCTGCTCTGCCAAGATATCGGCTAGTCTCTTTTCACCTCTAGCGAGTGTCTGTAGAAACTGGGTCTCTTCTCTATCTAGCTCGTTCTTGATTGCGGTCTCACGAGTGCGTACTGCTGGATAAGCGTCTTCAGTAAGCGCTATTGAGCGTTCAGCGACTTCAGTTGTGAAAGGCCGATCAATGCCTAGTAATCTACCGTGACGTACCACGCGGCGAATTAATCGGCGCAACACATAGCCTCTGCCCACATTAGAGGCGCTAATCCCATCGGCGACCATATGCATCACCGCCCGCACATGATCGCCAATCACCTTCAGTGATACTTTCTGCGCATCAGTTGCTTGGTGGTAGTCGAGATTCGCGATCTGGGCTGCCGCCTGAATGATTGGCAAGATTAGATCAGTCTCGTAGTTATTTGGTACGCCCTGCAAGATCTGAGCCATCCGCTCTAGCCCTAGACCCGTGTCAATGTTCTGTGCCTGCAGGGGTTCTAAATTACCTTCTGCGTCGCGATTGTACTGCATGAAGACAAGGTTGTAGTACTCAATAAATCGGGTGTCGTCTTCAAGATCGATAGTATCGTCGCCGCGTTCAGGATGAAAGTCATAGTAAAGCTCTGAGCAGGGACCGCAGGGGCCGGTCGGACCAGATTTCCAGAAGTTATCTGCTTCGCCCATGCGAATGATCCGATTTTCGGGGATGCCAATTTCGTCTCGCCAAATCGCAAAGGCTTCGTCATCGTCTCGAAAGATACTAGGAACAATGCGATCAGCAGGCAGCTTAAAGATCTCTGTTGAAAGTTCCCAAGCCCATGCTATTGCTTGCGCTTTGAAATAGTCACCAAAGCTGAAGTTGCCTAGCATTTCAAAAAACGTATGATGGCGAGCGGTGCGCCCAACATTCTCGATATCGTTGGTGCGAATACACTTTTGTGAGGTGGTTGCTCTATCAAACTCTACCGAGCGCTGACCTAGGAAGATGGGCTTAAAAGGGAGCATACCCGCGATCGTTAGCAGCACAGTTGGATCTTCGGGCACAAGTGACGCGCTATCGAGGATTCTGTGGCCTCTAGCTTCATAGAACGACAAAAACTGCTTGCGTATGTCGGCGCCGCTTAGGAAAGGAAGCTGTGGAGAATTGGACTTTGAGTTTGAAGTGGTAACAGACATAAGCGAGGGCTGCAGGCTTTAGAGAAGCTCGAATTTTGACAGAGGGCAAAATTCCCTAGATTTGATCAATGTTGCCACACTCTAGGATGTTCTATGGCATTTTGTCCTAACAAGTTTGAATCCGGTTGGTTCGTAGCTTAATAGCAACAACAAACATCGGTAGGCTCCTTTAGCTTTGGAAGCTCAACATCTTTATGGATAGCACTCTGTTGATCTAGATGAAGCTACTCGCATAGAGCGGGTTAAATTAGCTGAAGGTAAAAGCGCATCTTGAGCGCTATCAGGTAGCTAGCGGCGTAAACATATGACATTGCCATTCTAAGGTTAACCTTGTACGAATCGCGAGCGCTTTGCCTAAGCTCTAGACGATGGCTGAAACGGCTGAGGACTATCGGTCTTGCTTACTTCAACTCTATTCGTCTCAATAACCTGTAAGCAACTTTCTACGGATGATCCTTTAGACATCGCTTCTACCAAAGCATCGTAAGCCTGCTTTTGTTTTTCTAGCAGCGTCTGAGCTTGTAGTAGCGCCCAACGAATCTGAGTCTCGGCAGCACTAGCCGTTCGCTGTGTCTGTTTCCAGAGGAGTCTGAGTTTTGTCTGGTCGTCTTCACCGCCTTCTGCGCTGCCATAGATTTGAGTTTCAGCGGCAATTCCGGCCATCCATAAGATGCAGTAGCGGTTAACCTGCTGGGCTGAGATCGTGCCGGTCGCCAAATCATTTTCTATAGCGGCTGTATCTAAAACCACACCCCCTAGTCCGGGTACGCCAGCTTTGGTGGCTTCCCAGGCGCTGAGGGTATAGCTTTGTACCGGAATATCTAGCAGGTGAGCAACCAAAAAATGTCCAGCTTCGTGATGGAGAATCCGCTGACGATATTCTGAAGACTGGCGGGAGATTAGATCGATGAGAATGTTGCCACCCCTACCTTGAGCTCCAAAACGATCAATGGCAATGACACCAGCAATGCTGGAGAGCGCGATCGCCACCGCACCAGGCGAAATGTTAAACAGTGGTCCCACTAAGCTCAGCATAGTGAAGCCGAATACAGAGACCGCGAGTAGATTAAGCGTGGTGGGGTTCATCAAAGGCGATTAGAAAAGAATTTACGGTCTATAGTGGCTGTTAGATCTATGGGTAAGTAGAGCTATAGGCATCGCGATTCGCGATATATGAATTCAGTCGCATACTGCTATATAGCTACTATCTATAGAACTATCTATAGAACAATTCTAGACTTTCTTGGTTACCTACGTATCGCCAGTGCCAGGGCTCATAGGTTACGGCGCCATTATCTTTGGGAAAGGACATCTCAAAATTGTAGAACGGTGCATTGGCTACTAGCCATTTGTAGGCTGGCGTCGTCTCGAAGCTTTCTTCTAAAAAAGTATCTGGTTGGCTCTGGTCAACAAAGTCAACAGCGTAGCCTGTATGGTGCTCGCTGTACCCTGGGGGAGCACTAACCTCAGCGCGGACTTTAGCACTTTCGCCACGCTCAGCCTTTACATCAAAATAGAGATAGTTTTGGTCTTCTATTGTCCGGAAACCGGAGATAACCCCTAATCGTACGCCGCTGGCGTTGGCATCAGCGAGCATCGCACTGAGCTTAGCCTGTGCTTCTGGCTGAAGAAGGATGTCGCTACCTGACGATAGGGGCACTAACTGGCCGATATCAGCAACGTCGTAACGGCGATGATTGAGCAGCCGATCAGGCTGGCGACTGCTAGCTGTCGTTGTTGGGTCCTCTATCAAGGTTCCGATCGACTTGTCTGCTAGTTCACTTGAATCGCCTGTTGCATCAACAGGTAGACTGGCCACATGATCAGTGCTCTCTCCTAACTGATCGGCTTGGTTACCCTGATTGGCGCGGTTGCCTGTAGATTTGCTAACACCCTCTTTCCACCGCAGAATCGTCTTTTGGCTATAGGTAGCCGCAGTGTTGATATAGAGAAAGGTCCGTTCTTTCTGCCAAACCGCAACCCCCCCTAGTCCTGCAAAGCTCACAAGGACCAGTGAAAGCAGCATGGCTCTACTAGATGACTTATGCTGAAGGTCGGCGCTTTCGACCTCTGCTAGCGAAACTTCTACTGATTCTCGACGAGCAACAGGAATCTCGTTGGAGGATGGATCGACAGGTAGCTTACTCACAGCAGCAGGTTGGCTTTGAGTGACGGGGTTTAGTGTATAGCATAGAGGCACAATGCAACCATCTGTACCATCAGATGAGTTGATTAGTCAGTTACCGCAGCCGTCTTCGCGACCTCAGCATTCTGGACTAAGCTTTGAGCTAATAGGTTCCAGTCCATGTCCTCATACTTTTCGAAAGGCTGATGAATCCAAGGATTGCTCTGTAGGTAATGAACAGCGTAGTCAGGTTCAATTACCGAACAATCTTTGTGCCAGAGAACGGCAGTGCGGATCTCATCAATGTAAAAACCGTATCTGTGCTGTAACCAAGAGATACTACGTTTTAGACTCTGACCAGAATCAACGAGATCGTCGACTAGTAAAATGCGTGATCCCAAATTGGCTGTTGTCATGCTTAGGTCTTTAGAGAAGGTAAGCGAGCCGCGAGTTCGATTGCCCTCGCCTCCGTAGGAGGCGGTTGAAAGAATTGCCAGTGGCTGATTGGACATACGGCAAAGAATATCGCCAATACGTAGACCGCCTTTAGCAAGACAGACAATCTGATTAAACTGCCAACCAGAGCGGTGTACCATCAATGCCAATTGTTCGATGCTTCGATGGTAATCTGACCAAGTTACGTAGAGATCTGAGGGTTGAAGATCTGAGTTCTGAAGGTTTGAGGTCTGAGAGCCTGAGGGTTGAATGTTTGGAGGTTGAGGAGTAGGGACTTGGAGATCTGACATTGGAAAATTTGGCATCTTGCCTGCGATTGCTGCTGCCGGGCTACACCACGGTTATCTATTTATACAAGGTTTTCTCATGGCCAACTTAGAGCCACAGCCACAGGCGACGGTGAACTATCCGTTGCCTAAACTAACGCTACCAGTAAAGTTAGCTTATGGCGCAGGTGATATAGGCGCAGGGCTAACATCTCAGTTTCTATCTTTTTTTCTACTGATTTTTTTAACAGATGTGGTAGGGATGCGCCCTGTTGTGGCAGGTTCTGTGCTGGCGGTTGGTAAGGTATGGGATGCTGTTAACGATCCACTGGTGGGGTTGTTTAGCGATCGCATCAACACTCGCTGGGGCCGCCGATACCCGTGGATGTTCTTAACTGCGATTCCTTTTGGCCTATCCTACTGCTTGATTTGGATAGTACCGGGGTTTGAGAAAGAGTGGATGAGCTTTTGGTACTACGTGGCCATCACCTCGATTTTTCAGCTGTTCTTTACTACCACTAACCTGCCGTACAGCACACTGACCGCAGAAATGACGCAGGATTACGACGAGCGCACCTCGCTAACTTCTTTCCGGCTATCTTCTTCTATTATCGGGGGTCTATCGATCCTAATTGCAGCGGGTGTCCTCTCTGCGGTGATCGAAGACGAAGGCCAAAGATACCTCTTGCTTGGGATATTGGGGGGTGTCATTTCAATTGTGACTTTGTACCTGTGTATCTTTGGCACCTATGGCTACATGCTTAAGAAAGCAACGGCAGCCGGTATGGCGCTAGGCGATATAGCAGAAGAAGAACCAGAGTCTTTTGCACAGCAGCTAAAAGTGGTTGTTCGCAATCGACCTTATTTGTTTGTGGTAGGAATCTATCTATTTTCTTGGCTAGCGCTACAGATCACAGCAGCGGTAATTCCGTTTTATGGCAAGTATTGGATGGATGTAGATGGTAGCCTGCTAGCGCTGATAGTGCAGGGGGTGGCGATCGCGATGATGTTTGTCTGCGCCGCGTTGAGCAAGCGTATCGGTAAGAAAAACCTGTATTTTTTAGGATCGGGAATTTGGATTCTGGTGCAGGTGGCCCTGTTCTTCTTGCAACCAGGACAGACAGGCATTTTGTTCGGACTATGTGCGCTCGCAGGTTTTGGAGTTGCGACAGCATACGTCGTCCCATGGTCTATCTTGCCGGATGTGATTGAGCTAGACGAACTGAAAACCGGACGTCGCCGAGAAGGAACGTTCTATGCTTTTATGACGCTGCTACAGAAGATTGGTCTAGCCTTAGGTATCTACCTGGTAGGTCTAGCGCTAGAAGTCTCTGGCTTCGATCAGAACTTGGCTGAACAGTCCGAATCAGCGCTAAGAGCTATTCGCTTCTTTGCCGGTCCAGTACCACTAGTTCTACTTATTTGTGGCATGGTGCTGGTGTATTTCTATCCTTTGACAAGGGAGATGCACGCAGAAATTATGTTGAAATTAGCTGAGCGCAAGCGACTAGAGAAGCAAGAAGGCGCCTAACTTCTATGGGCAATGCCTATAGTAGATATCCCGCTCTACGTAGATATTTTGCTCTACATAAACTCTATACAAAAAGAGCAGACAGATAGTTAGGCTCATCCGTCTGCTCTAAACTTAAGTCATACTACTTAGGCTGTACTAAAGGGATACAGAATTATGATTGATTCTTTACCTTCGTTTTTTCTACTGAACTTGAGTTATTCAGGGACTGCTGATGGGTAGACCGTATCCGCAACAAAGACAGGCTTGGTTTCATATTCAGCTTCAATGGTCTCTTTGACAGAAAGATCCCATTGCAAATCGTAGTCCCTTTCGAATTCAGCCGTGATATAGGGTCTGAGTACACCGGTCGCTGTCACAAACTCTCCATCTTTGACAGGGGAGACTAGGTCACCAGGAATCACTAATAAGTCGTCTCCGCCAAATAGCTCCTCTTCGTCCATTGTAAAGAGACCAGATTCGAGGATATCTTCGACTTCACCTTCTACTGCAATCCTCTTGTTGTAATAAATCTCCGGGTTTTCCGTAATCTCACCCGGATCAGGGGCAAGCGCAATTGACTCGGCGATAATAACTGGCTGATCCTCATACTCGCTATACAGGTCCGCATCTAAGGTCAGACCATACTCAGTCGAAACAGCCGTCATTGCGAAAGTTTCTACCTGACCGGTGACCTGCACTTCAGTTTCACCGACATCAGGGACAACGAAAGGCTCTGAGGAGGCATTGATGACTAAGATACCTTCTCCATCGAAGTAGTCATCATCTGCCATCAAGAAAGCAGTCTCGTCAACGGTATCTTCTACTTCAGCTCGAATGGTAATTTCTTCGCCTACGTAGCTAGCGGTGTCGTCAACGAGTTCTTCACTAGTAACATTGGCTTCTTCAGCGGCGGTGTCGTTGCTCTGAGGTGATGCACATGCCGGTAGCAAGAACAAAGAAGCTGCTGCCAATAGCTTCAACGCAGTTGCGTTACCGCTCGGTTTATCATTCACTGGTTTAGTTCTCATGTTTTATCTCCTCAGTTTATGTAATGTTTCCCACCTCATTAATGTAAGCAGCTCTACACAAGCACGGGATTCTCTCCTGCGGCCTAACTTTTTGTATCCTAAGATACATATTTTTGTACAAAGACAGATAGAGATTTCCTTGGCTCTACGCCCACCGTCGTAACTGCCTCATTGCCACCTTATATATTCGACTATATTCGACGCTGCTCTGTCATATGACTCTTTTTTCAAACTTAGAACCTAGCGGCACCCGACTAAAACACAGACCAGGCAGCGTATTCGATAGTGCTACTTTGATCGCCGGAACAACAGTCGGAGCGGGCATTCTGGCATTACCGCTGGTGACTACCCCTGCAGGGCTGCTGCCTTCGACTGTGTTGATGATACTATCGTGGCTGTATATGCTGATCTCTGGCCTGCTAATTGCAGAAGCCAACCTGCAGGTTATGCAGCGGCTGGGTCGATCTCAAGTAGGTCTTTTAGCAACGATTCAAAATAGCTTAGGTCGGCGTGGTGCGATCGCCTCTGGAGCCGTCTATATCTTCATTCACTACGCGCTGCTTGTGGCCTATGTCTCTAGGGGTGGCAGCATTCTCACCGCCGCGCTGAAAAATTCGTCCTTGTCCTTTTCGATTCCTACACTTTCGACTGCCTGGATGGGTCATCTTCTTTTCGTCTTGATTTTTGGTGGCATTCTCTTTTGGGGAAGTGAGCGCTTTGTCACTGGATTGAACAATATCTTGGTGGCGGTTGTCATAGCCTCTTTTATGCGGCTGCTGTGGCTGACCGTAGAGAAAGTGGAGATTTCACGCTGGGCCAATCAGCATTGGGATGCGGCAGGCGCTATCATTCCGGTGCTGTTTGTCGCTTTTGTCTATCAAAATGTGGTGCCCGTTGTCACTCATCAGCTAGAAGGAGACAAACGGCGAGCGCGATGGGCAATTGTCTTGGGCTCTCTGGTACCACTGGTGATGTTTGCCATCTGGAACGCGGTGATTCTAGGCAGTGTAGACTGGCGAGGCGGATGGCTAGACGGGCTAGAGCCGACTGAATTGCTAAGAGGCGGCCTCGGTCGACCCGGGATACGGACGGCAGCGTCAGTATTTTCCGAATTTGCGATCGCGACTTCTTTTATTGGGTTTGCGCTAGGTCTATTCAGTGTCTTTGAAGATGTTTTCAGAGACTTTAGGCCCAGTAGTCTTATCCTAAGAAAAGTGTTGTTTTATACCCTGATTCTGCTGCCGCCACTTGCGCTATCGGCTCTCAATCCGAATATTTTTTGAGCGCGGTTAGTTGGGCAGGCGCTTTTGGTAATTCCGTCTTGTTCGGAATAATACCAGCGCTAATGATGTGGAAACTCCAGGGCGATAGGCCAGATGCTCACTTTGACGATCGACGGAACGAGAAAATCAGCAAAAAGTCAGGCGATTCCAGCAAGAAATCAAGCAAAAACCTAGTGATTGCATCTTTGCCCTTCTGTAATCATCGAGTCTTATATCGAGCTTTACTCACCGTGATGATAGGAATTGCTCTCCTCGTAATTGTCCAGAATGCTCTACTGAAACTAGGTCTATGGTAGCTCTAACGCCATCGAATCTATGTCATTAAGGTGAGGGGGTCTATCTCCATTGTTAGAAGCTTTTTGCTCAGCCACAGCACTATGCTGCTAAAGAAGAGATTAAGTTAGAGAGATCAAGGGAGACTACTTTTTTATGTTTAGAGCGACCACTCACGCTGTGATGACATTTGTTCGCCAGCTAAAGCAACTTCAAATTGGCCAGCGGCTACAGAGCTTTGTTGCGATCACCTTTGTAGGTCTGTTTTTGCTCACTACCAGTGTGGATAATTCTAGCCTAAATAGCAGCACCAAAGCTATGCTCAATGATATGATTGCTCGCGGTGAGGCAGACGGACGCCCCGTTACCACTGCCCAATGGCGAGGTGAGAACAAGGAGTTAAAAGGTAATCCTGGAGAGCGTATAAACCGCATTGCTGAAGAGACTGGGGATGCCGTTGAAAATATGGCTGAGATCTATCCCGGCAATGCTAAGAGCGTTCTGCCTGGGATGTCTAATGATTCTTTAGAGCGAGACGATTAAGTTGAACTGTTTTAGGAAAACTGTCAAATCGTTCTAACTAGTCATTCGCTAGCTAGTCATCAAATCGACGAACTAGTGGATATCATGTTCTAGTAGGGATCATTTGAAACATCCCGCTAGAAATAGCGAATAATAGAAACAGTCAAAAGCCTCGGCCATCTTAATGACGACCGGGGCTTTTAGCATGAATAGAAAGGCACTTCAGGGCAATAGGACACTTTGTAGCCGGGCACTTATGAAAACCTATTCCACTGTAACCTCGATTTTCTCTGAGAGAACCGGGTTGTCGTGGGGTATATGGCTGTAATTGCCTAGTAGCAACTGAAGCGTATGCTCACCAGGAGGCAGCTCGAGGGTTGTTTCTGTTTGTCCACCACCAAAGTGTTTGATCTGCGTGGTCGATGGTAAAGGATCTTCTAAACTAGGTAGCTTGTCTACGTCAATCAACAGATGGTGATGCCCAGTGCCCGGTTTGTCAATGCCAGCAGGAGCAACGCCCATACCAGAGAGTCCGAACTTAACCGTGAATTCTGGAGAGACGGTTTGACCGTCAGCCGGAGAAATGATGTAGGCTTTTGCCTCGGCGGGTGCATGCGAAGGTGCGGCAATCGCGCTAGGCACAGCTATACCTAAACTCATCAGGCACACGGCAGATAAACACCATATAGAACCTATCCATTGCCCTATCAAACGGAATAAACACCATATAGAACCTATCCATTGCCCTATCAAACGGAATAGAGTAGGTACCACGCAATTCATGTTGAATCCTCTTGACGAGACACATCGTCAATTATTGTACCGTTCAATACAGCTCAGATATAACTGTATTGAACGGTACAACTAATGGCTTCTCTACTCAATCGTCGCACGCGTGTCCAAATCCCTAAGGTAGTAGAGAGCAAAGCAAGCTGCTAGCATAGGCCAAGCTGCATAGAACAAGATATTGGCAGATTCGAACGGTGCTAGATACTTTGGAAAAGAGATTACTGTTGAAGCAGCATGCATTAGCAGCACTAGACCATAAGTAATCCGCTTTTGAAAGCCGATAAAAAAGCCGATCATTACCAACAGTTGGACAATCCCTAATGCGTATGAGGCGATCGCTCCGACACCGCTAATACCGTAGAAAGATTCAAACACAGCGGCAACATGCTCTGGTCTAGCGAACTTATCTATAACCCAAATAGACATGGCGATAAAGACACTAATTCGAGTAAATAGCAGAACTAAGGATACTCTTCGAGTGATCGGCGTGCTGACGACTGTGTGACTATCTATGTTCATTTCAACCATGGCAATCATCCTTTAATCAATGCAGGTTTTCTGTGATTTATTCTGGTGCGATCACTTGGTTGGCAGATGAGAGCATTCTAAGAAACTTCTAAAAACTGCTGTCGTTAGGCGAATGCGATCGCCACTGACGATAACGTATAATTTGCCTACTTAAGGTAAAAAGACGATTATCCAGCGGGCTAGTTATGTTTTACGACCTACTGACCGTTCAAAATAGAGCACTAGTCTTACGCTTCTACAAAGCCTTTGACGACCGTCATTTGCAAACTGGCCTTTCTTTGTTGTCGCCAGATCTAGTCGCGCATATGGCTGGAATAGAAAAACCCCTCACACAGTCTGAATTTGCCGCGCTTGGCACGCAAGTGTATAACGCTTTTCCAGATGGTCGTCATCATTTTAGTCAAACCGTTGCCCGCAAAGACAAGGTTACTACCTGTGGCATATTCACGGGCACCCACCTTGGCAGCTTTAAAGGAATTCCTGCTACGGGTAAGAACGTGAGCTTTAGCATCATGCATATTGATCGCGTCAGCCATAGCAAAATCGTTGAGCACTGGGGACTAGGTGATAGTCTCTCTATGCTTCAACAGCTTGGGATAAAAGTTGTCCCTGGTCCTAATGTGTTGATAAAAATGGGTCTAAAGGCTGGCAAGACTCTAACAGATGACACATTCGAGCGGTTGCGCTCAATCACACAGCCGGATCACTACCCCCAGCTACCTGAGTACTAGTCTCTACTAAGTAATGAAATCAAGTGATGAGATCCTTCGGTCTAAACCCCTGTTCCTGCCGGTACTTTTCCCCGCTGAGGATGGACGCTAACGCCTGTTTGAATGGCTGTATATAATCGATTAAGTGCGTTGATATAAGCGTAGGCAGAGGCAACAACGATATCTGTATTCGCCGCGTGACCAGAGTAAATTCTCTCGTCGTGGCGCAGACGAATAGTGACCTCTCCCATAGCATCGATGCCGGCTGTGACTGATTGAACTGAATATTCGATTAGATCGTTAGGAATATCTACAATGCGGTTGATAGCACGATAGATAGCATCAACGGGGCCGGTGCCGATAGATGCGTCGGTTAGCTCTTGTCCGTCAGGCATACGGATAGTGATGGTAGCAGTAGGTTGAGCATTACTGCCGCAAGAAACCTGGATCAGCTCAGCTTTGAAGTGTTCGGCTACTTGCAGCGTTTCATCGTTGACAATAGCTTCTAGGTCGCGATCGCTAATCTCTTTCTTCTTATCAGCGATGTCTTTAAACCGTAGAAATGCTTTGTTCAACTCTTGGTCGCCAAGGTCAAATCCCAATTCTTTCAAACGAGTGCGAAATGCATTCCGGCCGGAGTGTTTGCCTAAGACAATTTGATTATCGTTTAGGCCAATCAGCTGCGCGTCCATGATCTCATAGGTCAAACGGTTCTTCAGTACACCGTCTTGGTGAATACCAGACTCATGAGCAAAGGCATTGGTACCTACGATGGCCTTGTTAGGCTGCACCAGCATACCCGTCACATTTGAGACTAAGCGAGAAGATTTATAGAGTTCTTGAGTTCTAATGTTGGTAAGTGGCGCTTCAGAATCTTTGGGTAGGCCAAAGAAAGGATTGAAATACTGTCGCCGCACATGCAAAGCCATAACTAGCTCTTCTAAAGCAGCGTTACCAGCGCGTTCTCCAATACCGTTGATAGTGCATTCCAATTGTCGCGCACCCGCTTTGACCGCTTCTAAAAAGTTGGCAACAGCTAGGCCAAGATCATTATGGCCATGAACTGAGATGACTGCCTGATCGATACTAGGTACGTTTTGCCTAATGCCGCGAATCAGATCACCGAATTCACCTGGCGTGAGATAGCCAACAGTATCTGGAATATTTAGCGTCGTTGCGCCCGCGCAGATAGCTTGTTCTAACACTTCGTACAAAAACTCAGGCTCGCTGCGACCCGCATCTTCTGGAGAAAATTCCACGTCGCTAGTGAAGCTGCTAGCTAGACCCACCATCTCTTTAGTGATGGCTAGCACCTCCGAACGGGACTTTTTGAGTTTGTACTTCATGTGAATATCTGAAGTCGCAATAAAGGTATGAATTCGACCTTTACTAGCAGGTGCAACTGCCTTGGCAGCAGCTTCGATATCTCCTGTAGTGGCTCTAGCTAGACCGCAGATAGTCGGGCCATCGGGCGTACCCACTTCGCTAGCGATCGCCCGGACAGCTTCAAAATCGCCGGGGCTAGCAAATGGAAATCCAGCTTCGATAATGTCTACATTCAGCCTAGCTAGCTGTCTAGCAACCGCTAGCTTCTCCGCTACGTTCATAGTCGCACCAGGAGACTGCTCGCCATCACGCAGCGTGGTGTCAAAGATCAGCACCCTATCTTTTTCTGGTTTGGTCGGCTTTGACTCAGCAGACTCTGAGTTCGAAGATAGTGGGCTAGCTGAATTTAGCTGGGTCATTGCAGAGGATTCCCGGTTTCGAAAACGGTGCTTTAACGTTAGCTTTCTATTTTATAAGGAGCTGTTCCAATCGTGGTAACAGATTTTGAAACGGAGCTTGAGTCGTGATGAACCTGTTGACAAAGTCCTGACAGTGTTTTCTGTAGTGTCTATGGTGATCAAAGAGTGCTCATAATATTCACATATTCATGCGCTCAAATGTTAGCTGAATTGAGATTCACTCTCTTAGTCAATCGTTTTTAGCTAGCGCTGAGCGGACGAACGATTGTTGATTTTCGCTGCGCGGCTATCGATAGGAGCCCAAACTTATGGATAATGCACTTCCTTTAGAAAACCCGTCTCTATCTCGGCGGCAGCTTATGAATTTTTTCACTGGGTCAGTGGTGGCTGCTACCGCAGGCTATGCTCTCTATCCCATGGGTAAATTCTTTATCTCACCAAAAGAGAGTAACGAAGGTAACGGTATTTTGGCTAGAGATCAGCTCGGAAATCCTATCCCAGCTGGTCAGATTTTGGTTGAACCGCCTGGTACCCGAGCTCTTGTCGCCGGGATAGCAGGAGAGCCTACCTACCTGCTGGTGCAAGACAATATCAGTCTTAGTAAGCGAGGTATCGTAGACAACTGTACGCATTTGGGCTGTACATTTCCCTGGGTCCCGAAAGGTCAGGAATTTCAATGTCCTTGTCATGGGTCCCGTTATGACCAAGAAGGTATGGTTGTAAGGGGACCTGCACCTTTGCCACTGAAAATTGTTCATGTGAGTGTGAAAGATGATGCCGTTTGGCTACATCCTTGGACTGAGATCGATCCTCGTACTGGGAAAAAGCCCTGGTGGGTTTAGATTAGACCGAGATAGAAAAAATCCGATAGCAGCTTGAGTAGTTTTGAGTACTGTAGTCTCGCGTAGATACAGGGGTGCGTTAGCTGAGACTTGGTTAGCTAAGACTTGGCCGAGTTGTCTAGCGTAATCTCCTCATGCAAGATGTTACCCAATGGTGATGTTGTGCAACCACCACCAAAGCCAAGAACCTTGATACGAGTGTGCAGAGCTAGCATGACTTAGCACCCCATGGCGGCGGACGAACTAAAAATCATTGATGCTGAGTTTGTAGATTACCCGCCGCCGCTGCATCATGCCTCTAGACTACTCAGCTCTTGTCAGAGTTTCTAAGAAACGAGTAACGAAACAGAGTTACTTTCCCGTACGACTAAGCTTTTGTATGACTAATCTGCAATTAGTGTACGACTAAGCCGCTTGAGGAAACTCCACTTCGTCAAAGCCGTGGTAGAAAGGTTTTATCCGAGAAGCCAATAGGTCTTTCAGCTTAGGGATATCGCCACTACTGTAGACTCGAAACTCGCGCTGAACGTTTGTCGCTTCAGCACGCACCGCCTGGTTGATTACTAACGATCCCTTCAGATCGGATTCCGAACGATGGAAAGTACCTGGGGGAATACGTAGAATGTGTCGATTAGCATCTAAACGGACGACATGATAGGGGTGAGTCCACTCAAAATTGATTAGATGGAAGGTGCGTCCGCCTGAAAGTGCAAGTATATTGTCTTCTTGGTGAGGATGAAGATAGAACTGCCAAGCGTTGTTTTTATCGTTATTTGGGCTGATGGCAGGACCTTCGTGATACACCAGATCTCTCGCGTTGGAGTCAGGAATGGTGATATCGAAGAACTGAACGCTAGGGGTGTCTCTGAACTTTTGAAAGTCGAGTAGCTGGAACATGAGGAGGAAGGCCCTTAAAATCGAAGCGCGTGGTTAACTACTTTAGTTACTTTGCCCACTTTCTCAAGTACATTAGTAGTCGCTAGAATGCGATTACTGTTGAGAAAGCTAGCTGGCTTACAGTTTGTTCTTGTAAGTTGGCTTTACCTTAGCCTCAGCTCCATAGAGGGATCAAACCGTCTGATGACGCACATCTATGCGGAAAGCGAATAGATAACGGTTATGAACATCTTTCAGCTAGAGGTGCTGGCGGCAGTGGTAGCACACGGAACTTTCTCGGATGCGGCTATGCATTTAGAGACATCGCAGTCTGCGGTAAGCCGAGCGATCGCCTCATTAGAGGGTGAGTTAGGTGTGCCGCTGTTTATCAGAGGGCGCTCTGGTGCGAGGCTAACGCCCGTTGGTGAACGCGTGATAGTCCATGCTCATCAGATGCTAGATATCAGAGAACTAATCGATTACGAAGTCAATTTAGAGAAAGGACTCTATAAATCTCGTTTGCGAATTTCCTCTTTTCGTAGCGCGGCTACTCACCTATTGCCGATCAACATCGCGCGCTTTAGAAATCGATTCCCTTATGTAGAAGTTGTTCTGTTCGAACTAGATCCCGCAGGAGTAGAACAATCTTTACGAGAAGGGCAGGCTGATATTGGTCTAATTCCGCTACCTCGATCGGAAGAGTTTCGGACAGTTGAAATCACTCGAGATGAATACGTAGTGCTATTACCAAAGAGCGAACCGCCGCCGCCCAAAGAGCTTACCTGGGAAGCGCTATCCGCCTACTCCTTCATTCTGTTTAACTATGCTGAATGCACTAGCGCGGTCAGAGAACACTGGGCGAAATGGGGACAGTCATTTGAAGTCGCCTATGTGATAAAGGAGGATTCTACAATTGTGAGCATGGTAGCGCAGGGACTAGGTGCAGCGGTTTTGCCTAGGCTGGCAGCACTGCCGATCCCAGATGATGTGTACGTGCGATCGCTTCCGGTTCGATTAGATCGAGTGATTGGGGCGGCGACGTTAGCGAGTACGCCACCTGCACCCGCAGTCAAAATGTTCTTAGATCTGCTTGGCAGCTAGAAGGTGCTGGCCAATCAAGAACTAAATACTCACATTCAAACAGTCACACTTAGCTCGACTGGTTACACTCAGAAATTTAGACACTCGAAATCTAGACACTTAGAAATCTAGCTAGTACTTGAGCAGCATTCTTGAGGACTCCATGAGCTAAAGACTAGATACGTGAAGTATATTCTATCTGCGTAACCTGACTCACCTAAATATGACCTTTGGATTTAAACTTGCAATCGCCGCTGCTCATTTCTCTGTCTATATTGCTGTTGCCATCTGCATTTGGATCTTTTCGAAACGAGCTGATTTTTACACAAGTAGGCTAGCTTTACGATCGCTACCTAGCATTTATTGGGGTTATGCTTGCTTTGCGATCGCAACATCTTACGAAATTGCCGAGCATATGAATGACCAGTGGGTGTACATCAGTCAGATCTCTGGGCTAAACAATCTGTTCTATAGCTTTATTGTTTTTGGTGTAGGGTTTATAGCCTTGGGCCTGAAGAAAGACAGGCTGCTAGATTCTCTAGTGATTGCTGGTATGACGGTGACACCCTTTCTCTACGGACTAAATGACAGCAAAACGGCTATTCAGATCCCTCAGCTGATTGTTGCTATTATCTTCGTCTATAAGTGGTTCATGGTCATGCGGGACTGGCGAGTATTCCTCTATCTCTTATTCTCTAATGTGATTGCTCTAGGCTTTGGGATTGCGCTAATCGCGACGGGTAATCAGATATACCACTTGTTTATTGGGCCTGCAAGCGCAATTGGGCTGCTAATTCTAGGCTATGTGGCCTGGGTGCGCCCCCTTCAACAGAGTTAGTCTGGTGATAACACCATAGGATACTAACCAAGTTCTTCACCAACAAACAATCCGCTGAATGCATCCTTAGAGAGAAGGCCACTCCTATAGCCAGTTGCGAAGTACTAAGCTTCATCCATCAAGGGTTGTAGCTTTTAGTGAGGGTGTAAGCCGAGTGGGGAATGCTGCATGGCATTAGCGGCTATGACAGCAGGTCGAATCTGCTTTGAGCCTGATAATCTGGAAATACTTGGGCGATCGCCTGATCACCCAAATCAAAATGCGGTCTCAACACCGACTCTAAAACATCTCGATAGTCTGTCGTCACCGCCAGATCGCGCGACTCGAATCGCTCAGATAGATCAAGACCCGGCCACTGCCCATAGACCTGCTGACCACGCAGAGCGCCACCCATCAGCCACATCACATTGCCATGGCCGTGATCGGTACCCTGGTTGCCGTTCTCTAAAACAGTACGGCCAAATTCTGACATCACGACCACTACCGTATTTTGGTAGACGGGGCCAAGATCTTGAGCCAATGTCGCTAGGCCACTTCCAACAAGCGATAGATTACGCTGTAGTATGCGACGCTCACCGACGTGAGAGTCCCATCCCCCTAGCTCCATGAAAGCCACCTGCGTGTTAGCATCGCTTTTCATTAGCTGGGCTAGACGGCGAGCGCTGCGGGCAAAATAGGTAGGTGGAGGCGCCCCCCGTGAAGCTTGCCTGTCCTCGTAGTTGACTTCGCGAAGCAGTACATCTCTAGCTGTTCGCCCTGACTGGTAGACCGTCGAGAGGCGATCGCTACCAGAATACATCTGGTCAAACCCCTCTTGTAACTTGGGCTGATCAATCGCCAGAGGAGAGCTGCCTCTACGGGTAAGCTTGAGATTCGCAACCGTCTGTGGGCCAGAGAAAATCAACGGTAGCGTTCCACCCGAGCCTACGTTTAGCGCTGTGGTTGGCGTCCCGTTAGGTAACTGGGCTAAAAGTCGATTTAGCCAGCCAGTAGCGGTCGAGGCTTCGCCAGGTGTGCCAGTTTCTATATAGTCTTGGGCCTGAAAGTGCGATCGAGAAGGCGCAGATGATCCTGACGCCTGAACGAAAGCTAAGTTTCCCGCCTGCCATTCGGCCATCAGGGGCTCTAGGTCGGGATGCAGACCAAACTGGCCATCTAAATCGAAGACACCGTTAGCCTCACCCGGTCTAGCCATGGCGATTGTCGGTCTAGCCTCATAATAGTCTGTGTCTTGATAGGGCACCACGACATTAAGACCATCCACACCGCCCCTAAGCATAATGACAATTAGCCGAGGCATGTTAGCCCTAGTTGTTTGAGCCTCGCTGCGCCAAGCCCAGCCATTCGCACCGATTGCAACTAGACTAGAGGTTCCTAATAGGGCAGCTTGTTTAAGTAGTTGGCGTCTTCTCATAGTAATGTCTAGTAGTGATTTCTAGAACTCTGGTTAAGAGGTTGGTCGTTGTGGGAACTCAGCCGTGACTTGGCGCTTAAGAACTCTATTGTTTCAACTTCTAGCGATACATCATTTCTGGACTGCCCAGAATTAAAGTTGGCTGTATCCCCTTAGGTGAGCTTTTCACCACCTGCAACGTATTATCAGAAAACTGATCGCCTAGCGTAGCAAGCAAAGCATCCATACTCGGCCTGTCATCTTTAAGCTTATGAACGGCAGTAGAAAAGCTAGTGCGACGCATCATCGCATCCGCATTTAGCCAAGCTGATTCTGTTTGAGCGTATCCATCAGGCGGACGACATTCGTAGAGAGGCATACTCAAGTTTTGTAGTCCACCCGATAAGCGTCCGAGGGTTTCTTCAGGTGGAGAGGCTAGCCCGATAGCTCTAGCCATAGAAAATAAATACTGATAAGGCGTTCTAAACTTCTGTTGGTAGTACTCTAGCGACCAAAATTCATCGCTCTCAAAGAGGGTAGAGAGTACTACTCGAATATCGCCATCACTGGATAGATATTGTTCGCTTAGCCGATTGACCAAAGTAGCAGGTGGCTCATCTGCAACAAAGTGCTGAGCTAGCTTGTGGCTGATGAAGCGAGCGGTTGAAGGATGGCGAGCGATTAAATCTAGGGCAAGTTCACCTTCTTCTACCCCATTGCTAACAATTCGCTGGCCTAAAAATACTTTGTCAGTAGGATCGTGTCGATTAGACTCAAATCGAAAGCCACTTTCGTGTGAATTACCCTGTCCTCCTGCAATACTCCAGCCAGTCAATATCCGAGTCAAGTTTTCTATGTCGGCTTGAGTGTAGCCACCATCAACGCCCATCGAGTGTAGCTCTAGCAGCTCGCGAGCGTAATTTTCATTGAGCCCACCTTTCTTTTTTCTACCGCGTCGACTGTTCGGTGAGGTGTTTAGCCAATTGTCTAGATAAGACAACATCGCTGGATGCTTAGCCGTCGCTCCAAGCAGATCGCGAAACTTGCCCAGCGCATGAGGGCGAATGGCCATATGCTCATAAGAGCCTATCATCAGCCGCACCTGACCCTTTTTGAGATAGACGTTGAAATGGTTAAACCAAAAGTTCACCATGACTTCATGTAGTTGGTTACGGCTTTCTAGGGCACGTAGCAGCCGAGCCTTCACAGCTTGATTAGCGACTTTTATCCGACGCTGTTTCGCAGCGCTGCGCTCTTCATTCGTTGGTTTTTTGGGTACGCCGTTGTACTTGAACAACTCTTTTGGCGAAAGTTCAATCAGAGGCAGTTGGCTAAGCCTTTGAGTGAGTGAGGCAGGTTCATTTGCTAGGTCTGGGTTCAGCTGCTGGCGAATGTAAGCTTCTACACCCATCTGCTCTACCTGGACGCGATCACCTGGCCGAGCACCCAAACTTAAGCGCTCAATAGCATGGGTAATCTTTTGCGAATCATTCACGGCAAGACCAACCTAAAAATTGAAAGTAGGAGCACGCTCATTCTAGCGAGTTATTTTCGACTTCACTTTATAGCTGCTCACTTACTGTCTAAATCAATAGATCTTCATTCAACTTTCACACACTCATTCACACACCTCAAGAAGGTCGTCAGCCGCTACTTTCAGACGCAAACTATTAGCAATCTTGATTGTCTCAATGTGACTATACATTCAACTCAGAGTCAAAGTACGTAAGCCCGAACCCTGTATCTACTAAGGATCATTGGCACATTGTGAGCACATTTTTATTTTGTTGGGATCAAAGTCATACGTTCACTCATGCTGAAGTCTCATGCTGAAGTTAAGATGTGCTGATCTATCGCAAAATCATTATATGTCTTGCATTGTCATAGGCTGTCATCTCTAATTGTTTTATCTCTAAGTTACTGCCACAAATATTGCCATAAAATTACTGTCGCAGACTACCTGCAAGCGGCAGAGTCAAGCTCTTGTGCATACGAGTGCAAGCACGATAGGCACTGAGGACTTCACGTTTCTACAGCTTGAACTTCACTAGGTTGAACAATATGGGGGTAAGCCAACGGAATTGGCAGATAGTCTGAGGCTTTGCGGGTATGACCATTCATATCTGAATTTGGTCATACCTGCAAAGCCTACTCTTATCATTACTTGATCTTCGTTACTCAACCTTAGAATACAAACTCGGCGACAATCGCAACGTCGCTGATTCCTAAACCTGAATCTGAAAGCGTTGCAAACTGTCCTCCTTTTCCTAAACCAGCGGCTGCTCCATTTTCATTGAAGAACAGGTTGCCAGTTTTTCGACTGTAAGTAATCAAACCACTGCTTGTACTGGCGGCTTGGTCATTGGCGACGATCGCAATATCTGAGGCTGTGATGTTACCGAAAGTTGCCTGATCAAGAATGATGCGATCGCCCTCGGCTCCATCAAAGTCCGTTATCACATCAATTCCAAAGTCCTTAGTCTTAAAGCGTCTACCAGAGCTAAAGACAAATGCATCACCGCCAGAGCCTCCAGTGAGAATATCGTCGCCGCGACCGCCAGCAATGATATCCCTATCATCACCGCCATCTAGGTTGTCGTTGGCGCGGCCACCGAGCAACAGATCACGGCCTTCATCTCCACTAGCGTTGATAGTAGTGCGAGCATGTCTACCATCGAGGACATCGCTACCAAACCCACCAGAGAACTGAACAAGCTGAACATCGGTATTTGATAGATTGCTAATTTCGAGGCTATCGTTACCGCCTTCGCCCTGAACAACTATAATCTCCGAGGTGTCAATCCTCAGCCTAAAAGGCACTAGATTCAGGCGATCAAAAATAGCTTTGTTGCCTTGCTGTCTAAGCGTAAACTGATCGCCTTGGTCCAGCGCCCCTTGAACAGCAACAATATCTACACCTTCGCCACCGCTCATAACATCGCTACCGTCACCATTGGCCCAAACCATGATGTCATTGCCACTTCCACCTCGCATGATGTCGGTACCCCTTCTACCTCGCAGGAAGTCGTCACCCCGGCCTCCTTTGAGCAGATCATCATTGCTGCCACTAGCAAGGAAATCATTTCCATCGCCACCATATGCTTTAATCTCCGTATCGGTATCGGGCGCATCTAATGAGTCGTTACCATCACCCCCAGAGAAAACTACCTTTCTAACGGCCGTGTGGGACAGATCGCCTACCACCAAGCTATCGTCACCGCCCTTACCGTCAATATTGAAGACTTCCGAATTTTCAACAGTGAGATTAAAAGACACAAGGTTGAGCCGATCGAAAATAGCTTGGGAACCACTCTGTTGCAAAGTGAATTCGTCGCCCTGTTCTTGGGAGCCATTGACATTGACAGTGTCGTAGCCATTGCCGCCATCCATGATGTCGCTGCCGTCACCGTCGTCCCATTCCATGATGTCGTTGCCGCTACCGGCAAACATGAAGTCGGTGCCTCGATTGCCTTCTAAAAAGTCATTGCCATTGCCCCCAAATAGAACATCAATGCCGTCACCGCCCTGAATGTCGTCATTGCCACCTAGTCCGTTAATGACATCGTTACCACCTAGACCCTCGATATTGTCTTTGTTCTTCGTTCCAGCAAGAAAGTCGTTGTTTTCAGTACCCTCGATATTTGCCATGTTGGCTCCTTATTATCATGAATTGCGAAACTCTGTAGGAGCGTTCAGCTAATAGCTTTTTGCTCACAAAGAGATATTGCTAAACAATCGAGAAGAACTTGAGAACAAAATGAAACAGGATAGAACACATATGTTGTAGCTAAAGGGCTCGCTAGTAGACATAGCGGCTTAGTTAGTTTTGTTGTAGTCTTTTGGCGGAAGTTGGAAGGTAGCGAGAGACAGCGTCTATTGAATTTATTTTAGATAGAGGATATCAACAAAGAAAATTCTGATAGCAAGCACAGGTCACTAAACAAGATCGATAAACTGACGGTGCGACAGAATTGCTTCTTGGTATAGTGCTGCCGCAGCAAGAAAGCTGTCTCTGTGTGATCATGTAGACAGAGATCGTGTAGACAGCGACAAGAGCCAAAGGGGGTCCAGTGTGGCCAGAGCGTGTCTTACGGCTAAGAGAGATGTTAGGTAGCACCAAAGAGCAGTGAACAAACCAGAAAGCGCTGAACAAAAAATAGGTCAAGCAAAGGTTTGACCTTAGCGACTCGCAGAGGCAGCAAATAATTCCATCCCGGCCTACATGTGGCTCATTCCCACCTGCTTAAACCGCTGCTGAATGAGCCACATGTAGGCACTCTCCACCACCCCAGGGCCAATCGGTAGTCCTAGTTTCTTGAACTGCCAATCCACTTAAGCCCCATCGGTGACGCGTGTGGAGTTACCGTCTTTCTGGGCCTCGGCAGATTGCTGGAGATAGACAGCAGCATGATAAAAGCGAAGAACGCCGCCCGCTAGCTGTGGAAAACGAACAAAGAACAGTCGCCAGTCACCTGCTTCATCGTTGAGCCAAACCACCTGAAGCTAGTTTCAATGCGCCCAAGTGACAGATAAATGAGTCACTAAGCCAAGGATAGTAGGCAAAAATGAAGAAAGACGGCCTGCGTCAACAGGCCGCTGTAGTTGTAAACAAATAGAATGATAGCAAATTGGCTTTATTAGTACAGCTTTATTTATGTCCGTACGTTGGCTTTGTATTCGACGGTATCAAAAATGCATTGATAGTGGCATTAGCTACAGGCCGTTTGGTAAGCGACGTAGGTAACGTTAACCGCAAAAGCATAGGTAGGTCTGAATTGCTAGTACGAGCAAATCCAAAATAAGGTTGGGCTATTGACAGTGATCGCACACTCCGTGCACCGTTACTTCATAGCTCTCCATCCTCAGACCGTTCCGTAGCTGAGCTGTGTCCATCTGCTGAAACTGCTCCCAGGGAACATCTTCAATGCTACCGCAGTGTTTGCACCGAAAGTGATGGTGTAGTCCTACGTTGGCATCGTACCGACACACTCCCTCCTCTAGCAGTACGTCACGTATCAAGCCAACATCTCGCAGCGCCTGCAGCGAACTGTATATAGTTGCCTGAGAAGAGGTTGGACCATTCTGGTTCAAATCTTTCAATAGCTGCTCTGCCGTCGGATGGTCTTGGCGACCAAGTAAATTAGCATACACAGCAAACCGCTGAGGCGTCACCCGCAGACGCTTTGACTTCAGCGTTTGTACAATTTCGTCTGCTTGCTGTGACATAAGCCTTTTCCTCAAACTCAACTTGCAGATAGCCTAAGACTAAAGCCAGACTATGCATTCGATACTACAAATGTAACACTTACTTCCCAGAACGCCATTTAGATCGTAGTGATCCGTAATCATTTATAGTTCCTTTAGTTGATAAATTTCTAAATAAGAACTATTCTTAGATAGGTGCAATGAGTTCATAGTCAACTCGCCTAGTCTTAGCTGCCTTTTTAGAGCTACCTGCTAATCTACTCTAGTTAGCAGTTGAGCTTTGCAGCCAGCTGCTAGTCGGTTGCCTTGTTTGAACATTTCAAAACGCTCACCTGCACTCAACTTTTCGCTAATCACTAAATAGGAGCTTGCTTTTATGAGTCTCGATAATAAAGTCCCCAAGGTTGTTTTCAAGACTCGCGTTCGCGATGAATCTGTAGAAGGTCCTAACCCTTACCGTTGGCAAGACACTACCACCGAAGATATTTTCGCTGGTAAAAAGGTTATTGTCTTTTCACTTCCTGGCGCATTTACACCTACGTGCTCATCTAATCACCTTCCTCGCTACGAAGAGCTGTATGACGAGTTCAAAGCACAAGGTGTCGATGATATTTACTGTATCTCGGTTAATGACGCTTTCGTGATGTTCCAATGGGGCAAACAGCAAGGAGCAAGTAAGGTCAAGCTACTGCCTGATGGCAACGGCGAGTTCACTCGCAAAATGGGTATGCTCGTCGATAAGTCTAATATTGGCTTCGGCATGCGCTCTTGGCGCTACTCCATGCTTGTTAATGACATGACTATTGAAAAGATTTTCAGTGAGCCCGATATGGGTGACAACTGCCCTACTGACCCCTTTGAAGTCTCTGACGCAGACACAATGCTTGCCTATCTGAAAGGAGAAGACGCACCCGGCGTGGTTGAAGCGATCAAAGAGTTTGTTGGTTAAGGGTTCTTTGGTTGAAGCTGAATTCAACTATGAGAGTAGGAAGCTATAAGCAAGCGATAGTCTCGTTTCATGCCTTCCTACTTTCTGGTTCTTCTTGCCTTTCGTCCTTTCTACTACTGAGCAAAGCCTCTATGAAACTCAACAGCGCTAACATCGAAACAAAACTAGATACTCTATACGATGCTGTCGTCGTCGGTGGCGGCATGGGAGGACTTTCCGCGGCGATCTACCTAGCTCGCTATGGCTTAAAGTGCCTCGTTATCGAGAAAGGAAGAGGTCGATCGGTTTGGATGCAAGAGACCCGTAACTATCTAGGTATAAATCCTGATATGCCAGGAGCTAAGATTTTAAGCCATGGAACTCAGCAGGCGATCGGCTGGGGAGCTGACCATCTTAGAGCTTTTGTAGAAAATGTGACAGACGAAGGCGAAACGTTTGCTATCGATGTCACGGTTGGCAAAAAGAACGGCAAGTCCTATCGATTGCACAGCAAGTATGTCATTGCAGCTTCGGGCGTAATGGATGTACTGCCAAAGCTAGAGGATATGCAGAATGTCTACGACTACGCGGGCTATACGCTTCATGTCTGTATGATCTGCGATGGTTTTGATATGTGGGATCAAAAGGCAGTGCTGATCGCAGGTAGAGAAGCGCAAATTAACGCAGCCTTTGTCCTGAACTGGTTTACGCCCTACATTTCCGTCCTCACTGATGGGAAATATCCTGTTAGCGAAGCGATGAAGGCTAAGCTAGCTGATCATGGCTATCCGCTTTACGAGTCGCCGATTGCTAAATTTGAAGGGGAAAACCATCAGCTAAGCGGTGTTACCCTACTTGATGGCACGACTGTAGAAGCGACTACTGGTCTGATCAGTATGGGATCTATCTATCACAATCACTATCTCAAAGGGATTGAGGAATTGACCTGGGATGGCGAGAATCTAGTCACCAACAATATGACTCAGACAACTCATGATCGCATCTTCGCTATTGGCGATCTAAAACAAGGGCTGAATCAAGTAACGATCGCGGTTGCCGATGGTACCAAAGCGGCCACTCAGATATGGCGAAATATTCGCCGTGCTAGCGAACCTCGTAAATGGGAAGCTAACATCAAGGAAAACAGCATTAAAGAAGTCGCTGTGGCTGCTCGCTAAGCGAGGATACGCTCTCCCACCTCATAGGTGGGACAAGAATTCCTTGGGATACATAGCGACTTTGAACAGATATTGGATAGGCTTGGCTATGAGAGTCATAGGCATAGCTCCACTCTTTCTCATAGATACCGACATCAATAAAGTAGTCTCCAGCTGCTATATCTAGACGGTCGATCAAGAGTCTGAGTGTACCTGAGCGCTCTAATAGCACAACAGTATGGGTAAGATCTGATGTTGTGACGTCTAGGTATTTCTGACCGTCTAGCCCATGAATAGACAAACTGAAGTTGGCTGAGTCTACCCGATGCTCGTTTTTGTAGTCGATCTCTATGCAGAGAGGATCGCCTGTGGTGAGTAGGTCGCTAGGTAAAGCACGAACGTCTACGATTTCTACTTTCAAAGAGCCAAATCGATTATCGTTCGTTCTCAAAGGAATTCCTGAGCGGGTCGTTGTTTCAGGTAGATTTGGAGTAATCCTCTGAGTTTTTGCCATCATGTCTGTAGCATACTGATCTGTGACAGCATTTGGTTCCCCGTATGCTCTAACTGTGCCTTTTTTTAGCCATAAGGCGCGATCGCATAGCCGCTTTACCTGGTCAATATCGTGCGAGACCAGCACGATGGCACAGCCCTGCGCCTTCATTTGAGTAATACGAGTCAAGCACTTTGTTTGAAAAGAGATATCACCTACTGATAGGAACTCGTCTACTAGCAGGATATTAGGATCGGTATGAACTGCAACTGAGAATGCTAGTCGCATCATCATTCCAGTGCTGTAGGTACGTACCGGATTATCAATAAATCCTTCTAACTCGGCAAATTCAACAATACGATCAAATCGGCGAGCAACTTCACAGCGGGGTAGTCCGGCAACAATCGCAGTGACAAAGACATTTTCTCGGCCAGTCAAATCTCCATGAAACCCGGCACTTAAATCAAGTAGTGCCCCGACCCGGCCGCGCATAGTCAGTTTGCCCTCGGTAGGGTGAGCGACTTTTCCTAGCAGCTGTAGTAACGTAGATTTTCCAGCCCCATTGTGGCCAATAACGCCTACCATCTCGCCTACAGCCACTTCAAAGCTGACACCTTTAAGCGCCCAAAAATCTTCAATAGGCTTGACTTGCCGCAAACCAGATAGCGCAGCTTCCATCAGAGTAGTTGGCTTCTTGGCATGATAGCGATTAAACCGCTTACCCAGATTTTCAACGAAGACAGCGCTTTCCATCCAAATCTCCTCTACTTAGATTTCTTCTATGAAACTCAAACTTTGTCGCTTGAATACTTTGTATCCAATGGGTAGCAGTATCAGCGTCATGCCAGCCACTATCATCAAAGCGCTCCAGTCTGGCTGCTCACCTTGAATCAAAATCTGTCGGTAGCTTTGGACTAAAGGCACCATTGGATTGAGTTCGTAGAGTCGCCGATATCTATCAGGAATGCTACCAGACTCATAGAAGATGGGTGTGAGATAGAACAGCAGCTGGAGTAGAACACCTAGCGTATGCTGAGTGTCACGAAAGGTGACATTGAGTGAAGCAAGAAGATATGAGAAAGCAACTGTTAAACAAAACTGTAGTAGCTGAAGTAGCGGCAAAAGTAGAATTAGTGGTGTCAGTTGCACACCATCAATCAGTAAAAAAACAAATAGGATGGGGAGTGCTAGGACAAAATGGATGAGTCCGGTAGTGACTACGATGACAGGTAAAATTGTGTTTGGAAAACCTGGCTGTCGAATCAGTGGACGACTGTTGATGATGACACCGGTCGCCTGAAATAAACAGGTCTGAAACCAGTTCCAGACCAGCAGTCCGGTAAATACGTAAGAAGCATACTGAGGAATATCAATTTTAATAATGACTTGAAAAACAAAGATAAAAACCAGCAGCTGCAGCAGAGGACTAATTAGAGTCCAAGCAATGCCCAACGTAGAGCGCTTATACATCAGCTTCATATCGCGATCAACTAGCGATCGCAACAGATCCCAGAGATATCGAAAGCGCCATCGACGGCTCAAGTTATTTTGTGAAGATTGAGGGCTCATCAGCTAACACGATTTTTGGCAAGTTGAAGTGGCTTATTAACTTTGAACCTTATTGACTTTGAATCATGTAGGCGTCACTAGTTTCTTCATCGTGAGATACCCATTCGCTGCGGCCTTCTTTGCTCACGCGCAAACGCGATCGCCACAGCGACCACGGCCCCGCCAAGTTGCCCCAGATTTCCAGCAAAATCAAAGAAAGTGGGTAATCACTCTTTCGTAGCAATAGTTTGACGATTCGATAAGCATGGTAGGTAGGAAGTCCTACAAAAATTTGATAGAGTCCGCGCCAGTCACCGTCTCTTAACCAAGTTGTCAGGTTATAGGAGACATGACCTTTGCTATAGCCATATAGCTGACGGCGTAGCGCTTTATTATCCTGGCGATGTTTGTGCCATAGATAGGCAGAAGGCTCGTACAGCAGCGTATAGCCTGCTTTGATAGTTTTGTAGAAAAGATAGGTATCCTCGCCAACGCCAGAAGGCATGCCAGGTCCTAGCGCTTCATCCATTAGACCAATTTCAGCAACTGAAAATATGCTGGCTCTAAAAGCAGCATTAGCAGTTGCACCCAAGCTCCATGTAGGAATCGCATAGCGAGGAGATTCTTCGAACCAGTCAGCGTTAACTTCTTGGGAAACAAACCCTCTACCCAGTCCGCCGTATTTTTCAAAAAACTGCTGAGATGGCGTTTCTAACTGTAGTGGCAAGACATTGCCAGTCACAATCATCACATCTGCTCGAACAAAGGGAGCCACTAGCTTTTCTAACCAATCTTCAGGAATAGTCACATCATCGTCTGTGGCGATGATGATATCGCCAGTGCAAGCGGAGAATCCAGCATTACGTGCGTAAGCTAATCCTTGTCTCGTCTCGCGCACCAGCTTGACCTCAGGAAAATCTGCAACAATAGGCGGAGTCAAGTTTGAACTTGGGTGATTGTCAACGACAACAATTTCTACTTCGCGATCAGTCTTTTGCGCCTGCAAGCAAGTCAAACAGTTACGCAAATCGTCTGGCCTATCGAAGGTTGCTAGGTTAATTGAAACTTTAACGCCTTTAGGTAGCTTCGTTTTTTCTAAATTGGTTTTTTCTAAATTGGTTTTCTCTAAATTAGCTGAGGCACTGTAGCGATCCGATAGCACAGCGTAGGCTCTATAGTAAGGATTTCTATCGTCGTTAGGATCAAGATCTAGCAATCTATAAAGGATTGTCTCTGGAGAGTCGGTATCCTCACTCTTTGAAAGAAGATAGTACTCTAGAGTACTAACACCGATCGATTTATATCCATTTGTAATATCTCTAGCGCAAAGGGGATGCCCTTGCCACGAAAAGAAAACGCGAACCTGGCTGTACTGCTCAACGTCTGTAATAGGCTGTAGTGAGCTTTCTAGCCGAACGTGACGGACAGCTATACTGCCTACTAACTTTTGCTTACCTTGCTTTTTGTCAGGTGATTCCTGAGAGGGCTGGTCCGTAGATTTAGTTAGCTCTTGAGTAAGCTCCGGCAGGCGACGGAATCGCTGTTTATATTGTTCAATGTGGCTAAGTCCTGGACTTTGAGAATTCCGTTCATTATCATCGGCATCATTGGCTACTTTCTCAACCTGACGCCGCGCTTTGGCATATCGAAACAGCCCCACAAAGCTACCTTTCAGCTCTGCCCAGACTAGCTCTGCTGGAACCTTTGTAGGATGCTTGAAAGAGATCCAAGCGCGTCGAAGATGCCAGGAGACAAACCAATATAGACCTATCGTCAAAAACTGGAAGAAAGATTCAGGATAGCAAGCCATACCACAGGCCCAATAGGCGTAGAAGCCAATACCATTGCTGGCGATCTGAGTTTTTAGCTTCTCATAACTACGACGATGGCAGTGCCTCACCATAGCAGTAGGCACATAAGCTAGAAGATTGTTGCTTTCAACGACCCTGAAGAACATTTCGAGATCTCCCCCGCCGTTAGTGACCGTGCCTACATCTAGGGCCGGATCGAATCCGCCAATTTCTTTGAAGATAGATCGTCGATAGGCCATATTAGCGCCCGTGCCATACTGTCCGGCGCCAGTCATCCACCAGGGAATCGGTTGCCCATCAGGCACCCAGTATTCTTGATAGTCAAAGCCTTTGCCGAATCCACCATAAGCTTCAAATAAGACCTGAGCTTCGGTTTCTAGCTCATAGGGAACAACCAGGCCTGTGACCGCCATCACGTTCTCGTTTTCAAAGACTTGAGCGATCGCCTTTACCCACCCCGCATCTACCACCACATCATCATCGGTGTAGGCAATAATCTCACCTTTAGCCTCTAGAATAGCTCGGTTCCGGGCCCAGTCCAATCCTGGATTAGGCTCTTGGACATAGCGAACTTGAGGATAGTCGGCTGCGATTAACGCCTTAGTTGCTTCCGTCTGAGGCGCGTTATCAACTACTAGGACATCTAGCTGAGGATAGTCTAGCTGAGAGATAGCGTCTAGACAGCGCCGAATATCTTCAGGGCGATCACGTGTACAAACAGCTATCGTTACGAGCGGCCACTCACCGTCGTATTCGACTGGCGGCAAGTCAATGAGTTCTTCTAGTTTTAGTGACTCTAGCTGCTTTGGAGAAGCCAACCCATTCTTCAAGAGCTGAGTGATAATTGCTGAACCTAGCTGCGCTAAAATGAGCTCGCTAAGCGTGGCCCCACTACATTCACCCAGAGTTACTGGCGCTCTAACGTATCCAAGTGGTACACCATACAGTCGAACCAGTCCCTGAACACCCATATAACCAGCAAGTTCTGTCAGTGTAGAGATAGGTTCAGAAAGTTCGATATCAACAACTTTTATAGGATGTAACATGATTAGATTCTTGGGGGCTGGAGTAAATGCAGCTATTGTGACTGGGACTAGATTTTGTTACTACTAGATCTTCGATAAAGTCCGATGTAGCACAGACCCTACAAAGAGTTTGAGAGAAACTTTTGGGTGATGGACTTTTGTAGAGTTAATTGCATGGAAAAGCCTATTCAAAGGCACTTCAGATGAAGAAAGACTAAATATGTCAGTTGACTTTCGAGTATGTCGATTTTGAGCATTCCGATCTAGTCGCCCAATCAAGCTTTGAAACGGTAGAAGATATAGTCCTGGTCGCAGCAGTACTAGAGGATCAGTTTTGATAGCCCTGCGCAGCCAAGAAAGAGTCTTACGGAAGGAACCTGTTTGATTACACTGCTGCGCCAGATAAAGATAGAAGCTGCTCTTAGAAAGACGATATAGGTACTTAGGAATCTGAGGATGTTTCTTTTGAACAGATGCCAGCATCACCTGTTGCGATCTAGCCATTTGATTGAAGTCTTGAGACATACTGCTAGCAATTTTGCGATATCCTACCAGAAACTCTGGGACTACTTCGAATTCACACTGCCCAGCCAAACGCAAGTACAAATCCCAATCTTCGCATCCTTGAGCTTCACAGTTCCTCAGCTCGGTGCTGTAGCCACCAACTTGATCTAGATACGTCTTTCGAATCAGCGTGGAGCTAGCATTACCTAGAAAGTTATGGCAGATCAGTGTTTTCAAAACATTTCCACTAATCCTGGCAGCATGGAATCCACCAGTAGGCTGGCCTTGCTTATCAATGTCTATCGACCAGGTATACACAACGCCTGCTTGTGGCGCTAGCAGACGAAACTTATCAACCAGTTTTTCTAATGTATTTTGACACCACACATCGTCAGCGTCGATTGGGGCGATGAATACTCCGTTAGCTGCTCGAATCCCTACATTTCGAGCGTTCGCGACCCCCTGATTAGGCTGTTGTAGAAGCTGAATTCGACTGTCATGCTGTGCTAAGGCTTCAACGATAGCGGATGTGTGATCGCTAGATCCATCATCAACCACCCACACTTCTAAATTGCGGTAAGTCTGAGCGCTAATAGACGCTAGCGTCCTGGTGATAAAGGTTTCTGCATTATAGGCCGGTACAATCACAGAGACTAGAGGTTCTGCTGATAGTAGAGACTCTTTATCTACAGACTTATGCATTTACGATTAGAGTTTCCTTTTAAGAGTGATTCGAGCTATGCCGCTTTTGATGCCACTGCCAGGCATGATCGATAATGTCTACTAACTCTGGGTAGCGAGGTTGCCATCCCAGTAGAGTAGCCGCTTTATCGCTATTGCCAACTAAAGCCGGCGGATCGCCCGGTCGTCTGGCTTCTTCGACGACCTCAATCGGACGACCTGTCACCGCTTTAGCGGTCTCGATCACCTGTCGAACTGAAAAGCCACTACCATTGCTTAGGTTGATTTTCTGGCTGGAGTTGCCTTGCAAAAGATGGTCTAGTCCCAGCACATGAGCATCTGCTAGGTCGCTCACGTGAATATAGTCTCGGATGCAGGTACCGTCAGCTGTAGGATAATCTTTCCCGAAGATTGAGACCGAATCGCGTTTCTGTGCTGCTGCTAGCACCAGTGGAATCAGATGCGTTTCTGGCATGTGGTCTTCTCCGAGATCACCTGATGGATCTGCTCCGGCCGCATTGAAGTAGCGAAAGCAAACTGATTTGAGACCATAGGCCCGGTCAAAATCATCTAAGATTTGCTCAACCATCAGCTTAGTCTTGCCATACGGATTGACTGGCCGCTTATCATGCGTTTCCAAGATTGGTAGCGTATCGGGGACGCCGTAGATAGCACAGGTTGAGGAAAATACCAACTTATCAATGCCGGCCTCAACCATCGCCTCTAGTAGCGTCAGTGTGGCACAGACGTTGTTGGCATAATATTTTGCAGGGTTGGTGGCAGATTCTCCAACGTAGGCATAGGCCGCAAAATGGACAACCGCTGCCACTGAATAGGTTGAAAATAGTTGTTCTAGAAGAGCGCGATCACCTATATCACCTTCGATCAACTTGGTTTTGAGAACGTTCTTGACTAGGTCTCGGTGTCCATAAATAAGGTTGTCAAGGATCACAACCTCATACCCAGCTGCCTGCAAAGCCTTAACGGTATGAGAACCAATATATCCACCGCCACCTGTCACTAGCACTGTCTGTGTTTTCGACTCTTCTAAAAGCTGCATGTTGTCTCTTGATACATTCAGATTCGGTAGATATTTTGGCAAGATTTGATTTCTTCAATCCTCATCTGCATAGCCTGCCTAAACATAGGCCATGATTCTCTGAAGAATAGTTGACAGTCGATAGGATGTACATTGCATCCGAGCTGCTATCACCCATTCATCTGTGAAGCTTGACGTGTTGTCATATAACAAAGTACTAACTTAGCCAAGCACAAATACGTAGTCGCTAAAGCTATAGATGCACAAATCATTAACAAACTGCTAAGAACATAGAGAACACATGAAGTGAACTATGCTACCTATTCCTTACCAAGCACCATGGCCGCTTAATAACGGCCTGCTGATGACACTTTATGTAGGGTTGCGCGCTAGCAAAAATTGGGAAAAGACGCTTACACAGCCTGAACCGACTTATCACGAGAAGATCTTTACAGGCGCACAAGCAGTGCCTATCTTTGGACTAGTGGCTATTCCACCTCATCCAATCGGGACAGTTGTGGGTACCTACGGTATCACAGGCGACCTAGAAGACCAGTGGTTTTTGAGACTGATGGCTCGTAAAGCCTATGCACGTGGCTACGCGGTCGTCATCTTTGACTGGCGCGCTCATGGTAAAACAGCAAAGCTTTCGCCAGCATTGACCTCTGATGGACTCTATGAAGGGGAAGATTTTGTCCGGATCGCAGCAGCGGCTAAGCATATGGGCGCTCCGGCACCGTTTTGGTTCACAGGATTTTCTTTGGGAGGGCTGCTAGCTCTATGGGGGATCAAAGCAGCGCAAGAGCTTTCTGCATGGGGAGCTGATCTGGGTATAGATAGCGAAGAAATTGCTGGGGGAGCAGTGATCTCTCCGGCGCTAGAGTCCTTGCGATCGCTAACCTATCTTGCTCAAGCTCCCTTAGGAAAGTATCTTGAAAAAGCCATTACCCGCAAACTTAAACAGCTGCTTAATCAACTGCAAGCAGACCATCCCACTGCCTTTGACTCTGCTGCTGTAGACCGGGTCAATAGCATTTGGTCTTTTGACCAGGAAATAGTGATTCCCCGACTAGGTTTCAAATCCGTGGCTGACTACTATCTTGCTACCAGCGGCCTCTATATATTGCCAGCACTCACTAAACCAACCTTTATTCTCTATGCCGCAGATGATCCGCTCTTCGATCCAACGCTTGTTCCAGATATCGAGTCCGCCTGCGCAAACAACCCAGCTATCGATCTGTCCACGAGCGAACATGGGGGACATGTGGGCTTTATTAGCTCGTCTATGTGCCAACAAAAATATCGGGACATCGATCAGTGGTGGGCGTGGAATAGAATTCTAGAGTGGTTTGGAGCTAGTACTCCTTAGCACCTCAAGCAACTGAGGAACGGGGTGCGCACCTTCGACCTCTTCAAAGGTTGCTCATTAAAGGTTGCTCATTTGTTTAGAGAGTACAAAGGTTTAGGAAGCGGGCTCTTCAGCTGTGATAAGTTGTTTTTTACTTGGATAACAATAGATAGTAGATAGTCACCAATAGTCATCCGCACAGCTACAGGTCTTGTCGGCTTGTATCCGATAGAAGACGCTGATTGGAGGCTTTCACAGCGATTTGACAAAGGCAGCATAAATTTAGGGACACCTAAGAATGTCAGCAGTCTCCTGGTCAACAGAAGAAAGGTTACGTCTTGCAAAGCTCCAGGACTACTGCATCCTAGATACGCTTCCTGATACAACCTACAATGAGCTCGCTGAGCTAGCCGCCCATGTCTGTCAGATGCCAGCGGGTTTGGTCACTTTTGTCGATACTAATCGCTTGTGGGTGAAGGCTAGAGTGGGCGCTGATATTAGCGAAACACCTCGCTACCTAGCGTTTTGCGATCAGACTATTCGACATGTAGACACGCTAGTCATCGAAGATGCTCAGCAACACCCTGAGTTTCGCAACAATCCACTGGTCGTAGGTCCACCTTACGTCCGGTTCTACGCAGGGCATCCGCTCATAACACCTGATGGTTATGCACTCGGGACGCTTTGCGTACTTGACTATCAGCCAAGACGAATGAGCCCGCAGCAAATAAACGCGCTTAGGATGCTCAGCCATCAGGTCGTAGCGCAAATGGAACTGAGCCGCCAGGCTCATCAACTTCAGCAAGTCAACAACAGTCTAGAACAGCGTGTAATAGAGCGCACCAATAGCCTGAGCACCTCTTTACACCGCTTGCTCAAAGTCCAATCTGCTTTGCTCAAACGCGAAGCTACCTCACGCCACAACGCCTTACACGATCCGCTCACCGGTCTACCCAACCGGAGTTACTTCTTACAACGTCTTGAGCAATCTGTTCAGCTTACCCAGCGCAATTCCAATCATCAGTACGCGGTTCTATTTATAGACCTCGATAGTTTCAAGCCTGTTAATGACACGCTAGGACACGAAGTTGGTGACCAGCTGCTAACCCACGTCGCTAATCGAATCAAACGGCTGCTTCGCAAAAGTGATTTGGTGGCGCGCCTAGGCGGTGATGAGTTCGCAGTCTTGCTTGATGATATTGCTGGTAAGAATGAAGCGATTACAGCAGTTCGACGAATTCAATGGCACTTGGAACAGCCATTTACAGTTGCTAATCGACAGCTCTCGATTTCTGCGAGCATAGGTATTGCTCTGAGTCAGCTAGGCTATCAGCAAGCAGAATCGGTCCTAAGAGACGCGGATACTGCTATGTATCAGGCCAAACGTCTGGCTAAAGAAAGAAGCCAGATGGAGATAAATCTTCAGCTTAACCACCTGGAAGAGCAGGCTAGCTCACCGATTGTTGTTCAAGAGACCAACCATAACGCTCAACAGTTTGTGGTGTTTGATAGCCATATCAAGAGTCGGACTCAGGCTCGTCTAATACTTGAAGACGATTTACGTCAGGCGCTGATACGCGGCCAGTTTAGATTACACTATCAACCCATTTTCGAGCTCAAAACCCAACAACTAGCCGCCTTGGAGGGACTACTGCGCTGGAATCATCCTAGAAAAGGGTGGGTCTGCGCAAACGAATTTATTCATATTGCAGAACAGATTGATGTTGTTCGTCAGCTTTCTCCCAGTCTAATTGACCAAGCTTGTCAGCAGCTAGTCAAGTGGGGGGTTTCGGCTGACAGCTATGCTGGAAGTGATCGTGCTTACTCCTTACAAAACCTTACGAACAAGGAACGATCGCCCCACATTGCCTCGGACCTCAAGCTACATCTCAATCTCTCTGCCAGTCAACTGCGATCGCCCCAGCTAGTTCCTCTTTGGCAGAGCGCACTGGAAAAGCACCAGCTCAACGGCTCACGCTTTCAGCTAGAGATTGACGAATCTCTATTACTTACTGAAGAAACCACCATTGCAGCTAATCTAAAAGCACTCAAGGCACTTGGCTTGAATCTTTGCATAGATGGTTTTGGCAAAGGACACTTTTCCTTTAGCCGATTACATCAGCTAGAGGTAAATTCACTGAAGATTGATCCGGTCTTCGTTGCCCAAGCTTTTGATCATAAAGACAACGTCGATTTGCTTAAAACGATCAATGATTTTGGTCGAAGTGCCAACATCACAGTGATCGGTAGTGGGATAGAAACTACTCAACAGCTCGAGTTGCTCATCTCGCTAGACTATCAGCTAGGTCAAGGAAACTGGTTAGCCAACGCCTTAGCGTCCGAGCACATTGACAAAGCTATTTCAAAGTAAGTCTCTCTCTATCTCTAGCTAGCTATTCTAGAAATCCAGATTGAAACGGCTGCCGCAGCCAACAGCGTAGGTGTTAACCAATCGCCCCAGCGTACGTAAGCACTTCGACTCTGTCTTTTGTATAAGGTGGCTAGATAAGTAACCGACGTGTTTGGTTGAGATATCCAATGCAATTGCCCCTTTGGATCGACCACTCCAGAAATACCTGTATTGGTTACTCGCACCATCCAGCGATCATTCTCGATAGCTCGCATCACATCTTGCGCCTGTTGCTGCTGCATCTGCCGAGACGGATAGGGATCGTTATTTGAAGCTGTGAAAATCACCTGTCCACCTCGATGTACCTGCCCTTGAAACAGGGCTGCAAATGCGGACTCATAGCAGATGCCTGCCGCCATTGGACCTAGCGGCGTTTCTAGGACCTGGTCAAATCCACCGGGTACCAAGCTTTCTCCATAGGGCGATAGCCGACTAATTACAGCGCCGACTACTGACTCAAAGGGGATGTACTCTCCTAGGGGGACTAGCTTCACTTTTTTGTAGCGCCCGCCAATACTACCTTCTGGAACTAACGTCAGCAGGCTTTGGGTCAAAGGCGTCTGACTATTTTCAATATCCTCGTGAACAAATGTTCCTAGCACGAGCGGAACCCCTTTTTCTACAACGGCTCTTAGCAGTGGATTGCGCTCTTGTAGAAAGGTATTCCATACTTGCGGGATTGCTCCTTCCGGGGTGATGACTAAGTCAGCGCCATCATTTGCTAGCTGATTGTAGCCGGCTAAGTAGGTGCGACGTGAAGCCTGAACTCCTTGAGCAGTTAGCTTCTCGCGAGTGGGAACATTCCCCTGAATCAGACCAACTGATAGCTTATTATCAGCGCTATCGACAAGAGGCCGTGCGTAGAGTCCCCATCCAACTAAGTGCAACACCAGGAAAAGTCCGATCGCCCGTATCCACCATTGATTCAGGCCTGTCTTTTGAACCGTTTTAGAGTTTTTGACTATTCCATGACTAGGGTGTGAGTATCCCCAAGCTCCTTCTGCGATTAGTCCATTTACTGCCACAATCGCGGCGGTCACTGTAATCGGTCCTGATATCTGGCCGAGCTGCAGTAGCCACAGGTTGCTTGGACTTTGGGTATAGCTCAGTGATGTCCAGTACAAAGGGCCGCTGCTCCAAACCCATTCAACAGCACACCATAGCGCTGTGCCTAGCATCACGCGACTCACGCCAGTCACTAAAAACCTGCGCGTGACTATCCACATCAGTCCAAGCCAGCTCAGTCCAATCGCTGCGCCCCAAAGCGTGATAAACCCCCAGGCAAAGAGGGCGATCGCGATACTCCCCAACCAGGGCACTCCCATCCAGGTCAACGGATGTAACCCAGTGATCCACGATAGCGCCGTTCCATGGTAGGCAATTCCCCAGAGGGCGCCCCCCAGAACATATCTAGCGACAGTTTCTTTATTAGAGAGTGGGCAATATACCAAGGACCATAAGGGCACCATCGCTAGCCAAGCGAGTGGCCAGGCGTTCACCGGGGTAATTCCCATCAGCACGCCACCGCCCAACAGCCATAGCCAACGTTGCCAATCGAACAAAGCTACCTTCGTATCGTCTGCCTTCTTAGGCCCACCTTTGCCTAGCTGTATCGGTTTTTTCAATATCTCTACTCAGCTCAGCTTTAATTATTCCAGCCTCATAAGGATAAGCCTTGTAGGTCAGAGTCAGCTCGCTTGGTATAATCCTCAACTTAATAGGCCTATTCTTGTGGCCCATTTAAGAGAGGAAAACGATGGCAGACTGGCAAGTGGTTACAGGCGGCGTCACCGCACCCAAAGGATTTCGGGCCGCAGGGATTGCAGCAGGATTGAAACCTTCTGGCTCGCCTGATCTAGCGCTGATTGTCTCTGACTGTGAGGCGATCGCAGCGGGCGTATTTACAACCAGTCAAGTTCGCGCTGCCTGTGTTGATTACTGTCAAGAACTGCTCGAAACTAAGCCATCGGCCAGAGCCATTTTCTGCAATGCTGGTCAGGCCAATGCCTGTACAGGAGAACAAGGAAAACAGGATGCGATCGCTAGCGCCAACGCGATCAGCACGGCTCTTAACCTGCCCGAAAACAGTACGCTGATAGCCTCTACAGGCGTCATCGGTCAGCGTATCAAGATGGCACAGCTGCAAGCGGGTATTCCCAAACTCGTCAGTAGCCTTTCTGATGAAGGTGGAGCGTACGCTGACAGGGCCATTGTCACGACCGATTTGATCACTAAATCCATCGCCCTCGAAACCCAGATGGGCGATCGCCCTGTCCGCATTGGCGGAACAGCCAAAGGTTCTGGCATGATTCATCCAAATATGGCCACCATGCTTGCGTTTGTGACCTGTGACGCCGCTGTCTCATCCCCGCTATGGCAAGATATGGTCCGCCGAGCAACCACTAAAAGCTTTAATCAAATTACTGTCGATGGAGACACTAGCACTAATGACTGTCTGCTTGCCCTAGCCAATGGAGAATCACGCACGCCTGCTATCACCGAGCCTGGACCGGAAGCGGACAAGCTAGAAGCGATGCTCACAGAAGTTTGCATTCACTTAGCTAAGTCTATTGCCCGCGATGGAGAAGGGGCTACTTGCCTGATTGAAGTTTCGATCACAGGGGCTATGAGTGATCGCGCAGCCGGTCAAATCGCTCGCACAGTTGCGGGGTCATCTCTGGTCAAATCTGCCATATTTGGTCGCGATCCGAACTGGGGCCGGATTGCTGGAGCTGCCGGACGGGCGGGCACTCCCTTTGATCAAACCGAACTTAGCATTGCTCTGGGGGACTTCACTTTAATGATGGACGGTACACCTCAGTCTTTTGATCGGGCCGCTGCAAGTGCTTATCTAAAACAGTGTGCTGAACGTAGCACCCTAGCAATGTCCAAAATTTTGCTCAGTAGCACCCAAAGTAGTAACGATCTAGTCATTGCTGATACTCAAGCTCCTTTTGAACGTCAGAGCGATGCGATAGAAGCGCTATCTCATCCAGTAGTCATTTCTGTTAGCGTAGGAAATGGTCCTGGCGCTGCGAAAGCCTGGGGCTGCGATCTGAGCTATGACTACGTCAGGATCAATGCAGAATACACTACTTAAGCGCTAGATCTATAGACAATAGTTTTATCGAAAATAGTAGGCATTAAGAAACTAAGATTTCACCAGTTCGACTACGTTCTCTCTAGATCGGATAATCACGTCATACCCTGCAAAAAAGTCATTGCCTAGCAGACCAATACTAATGGCACCGCCGATGCTCACTCGCGCATCCTTCAAAGTCAGCGAACCCATCGAGATAGTACGCGCCTGACCAATATCAAAAGTAACCTCAGCATCACTAGCGGTCGCTGCCACCATCTGTTCTATCGTTTCTATCCCTAGTTCGTTGGCCATTTGCCGGGTAATCAATGTACGGCTAGCGCCCGTGTCTAAGATCATGTCATAGGTTCGACTACCGTTGAACGTGACCTGTACTACTGGCGTCCCGTGCAGCCGTCGCACAATTGGAACCCGCACCCGCTGGTTGCCTGCTGCTTGATCTGCAGTGCGATCACCTTGGGACGCTGCTTTCTCCAAGGAAGCCGCAGGAATAGAGGCTAAAGGAACATGGACCTCGGTTTGAAGCTGTTTAATTCTGGCTTGGGTTTGGGTGGCGTTATGGGTATAGTCTGCTATTTTTTGCTGAGCAGATGGATAGTGTTCACTATCGGCAGTGACTTGCTTAAGCTGATCAGCTGCTCTGGTCCATCGGCTAAGCACCAGATTCCAATCGTCTGGAGAGATCGCAGATTGGCTAAGCGTATCGGCACTAACGGCTAACTCTATCCCCAGTTGATAAGCATCTAAGGAGGCTCGAATCGAGTTAGCTTTTGTAGCTTCAGATGCGGCTTCAGTAGCTTTAGCTAGATTGGTTGTATTCGCAGCGGCTGAGCGTCCTAATCCTAAGTCGTCCTGCTGGCTATTTTGCTGCGCAGGTTGATCACTAGCCGAACTAGCTCGCTTGGTGGGCGTTTCATTCTCTGAACTGATGTCTGTGATTGTAGATATCGGCTGACAAGCGTAGCACGCGAATCCGACCAAACTAGGCAATAATATGAAGCGATGAAAAAAGGGACGGCGAGCCATTAGGAATTTGTAGAGTGCCTCTCTCTACCTTGCCCCAACCGAGCTGGTCTTCTATTACGTCTTATACGGATTTTCTTGACGCCCTACTATGTTTAACCCCGCTGCCCAACCTGCTTTGCTTGTCTTAGAAGATGGCTCTATATACAGAGGCTGGTCTTTTGGGGCGACGGGTACATCGATGGGAGAAGTCGTTTTCAATACGGGCATGACCGGCTATCAAGAAGTCATGACTGACCCAAGCTACTGCGGTCAGATGGTAACGTTCACCTATCCAGAGCTAGGAAATACCGGGGTCAACCCAGAGGATGAAGAGTCGGTGCGACCTTATATCAAAGGGGCGATCGCAAAAAATGTATGCGATCGGCCAAGCAACTGGCGCTCTACCCAGTCCCTAAGCGACTACCTGATAGATCACCAGATTCCTGGCATTCATGGTATCGATACTAGGGCACTCACCAGGAAGCTGCGCAGCGTCGGCGCGATGAATGGCATTCTCTCTAGCGAAATCTTAGACCCAGACGAGCTGCTCAGACAGCTACAGACGCTGCCTTCTATGGAGGGACTTAACCTAGTCAAAGAAGTCACCACCGATAAAGTTTACGAGTGGAAAGAAATCACTGAAGAAAACTGGGCCTTTACTGCCTCAGACACCGATTTAGTAAACTCTCAAGGCGTTGATCAACCTCCTTTAACTGTTGTCGCCATTGACTTTGGCATTAAACGTAATATCCTCAAGCGCCTTGCTAGCTATGGCTGTAAAGTCATTGTTGTACCAGCCGACACCTCCGCCGAAGACGTCTTGAGCTACCGGCCTGACGGTATTTTTCTTTCTAATGGTCCCGGGGATCCCGCTGCTGTCACGGGTGCTCCTGCAGTGACCCAAGCGCTGCTAGCGAGCGAGCTGCCGACCTTTGGAATCTGCATGGGTCATCAGATCTTGGGACTATCTCTGGGCGCAGACACTTTTAAGCTCAAGTTTGGACATCGCGGCCTCAATCAGCCCTGTGGTCTTACCGAACAGATAGAAATCACGAGTCAAAATCATGGGTTTGCCCTCGACGCAGGTTCTATCGACGAAGAGCAAGTAGAAATTACGCACCTTAACCTCAACGATCAGACCGTTGCTGGCATTCGTCATCGGCAGCTGCCTGTGTTCTCGGTGCAGTACCACCCAGAGGCTAGTCCAGGCCCTCATGACGCCGACTATCTATTCGCTAATTTTGTCCAAGCCATGCGCGAGCGATCGCGCTCATCTCAAGGGCAGGTACCTGAGCAGAAGTAAGCATAAGAAAGTATGCAAAAAGCTGTATTGCAGTTGATAGTATCTTGTCCTATACTTAATCGTCATATTGTTGTTGAATGCTAGGCATACTAGGAGGATCCCATCGCTGAGTCGCTTACCCTAACAGTGAGTCTAAGAGGCACCCGCGAAGTTAGAGGGAAATGTCAAATCTTCCGCCTTACTGGACTTTTAGACGCTTTTTCTGAGCCCACTTTCCTTAAGGTTCTCAACAAGTATATTGAGGACGGTCCAGCTCATATCATCTTGGATCTCTCTACGATAGACTTTGTTGATAGCTCCGGCTTGGGTGCACTCGTTCGTCTGGTCAAAAAGGCAAAAGGTGAGAGCGGCAGCGTTCAAGTGGTCAGTAATCCTCGGGTTACTCAAACGGTTAAACTAGTTCGATTAGAACAGTTCTTATCTTTACAGCCCAACGTAGAGGCTGCGCTCGAAAATCTTAAAAATTGAAAACTCAAGCAATAGAAATTTAGATCTAATTTTTTTTTGACCTAAAGGATTATGCATCGAGTTTTTATTAGAACTTTCTGATATGGGAAATTCTCCCGACCAAAGCTTCAAGCAGCTGATAGATGCGCAGTTTGTAGATGCTAGGGCATGTCCCACATCAGAGTACAACCGACTAAGCGCTAGCGAGCTGAATACGATTTCTCCGATTTCGTTAGCCTATATCGGGGACGCTGTTTTTGAGCTGTATGTGCGATCGCGTCTTCTTATTCCTGCCCAACGCATTCGCGACTATCATCATCAGGTCGTGACTCAGGTCAAAGCAGAACAGCAGTCGCACTTCGTTGATCTGCTTAGTCCTGTTCTCACGGATGCTGAGAAAGATATTGTCAGAAGAGGCCGAAATGCAACTACTGGTAAAAGCCGGCGAGCCAGGGGGCAGGACTACCAAAAAGCAACCGGCCTAGAAAGCCTCATTGGGTTTCTCTATCTCACTGACCAGCCTAGATTAATTAGCTTATTGAACCAGCTATCCGACAAAGCTGGCTTTTAGGAAGCGGACCTAGCCGCTCTAAGCTAGGTCTAGAGACAGTACTTTGACACCTTAATTTTCCCGTCACGATCTACCTTAGTCACCATCTAACTATGAGGACTCCCTCGTGAGCAGCCCAAAACAGCCGTCCAATTCATCAGAGGATTCTTTCGAGGCGCCTCGCAAAAAAAGCAAAAGACCTCACTCAAAACCAGGTGCTAGGCCTGGCGGGAAACCCAGTTTGAGATCTAGCGGTAAGTCCAGTGCTAAATCTGGAGACAAGCCTAAGCTACGTAGCGGAAAATACGCAAGTTCGCCCAGCGGTTCCAAACGAACCAAGTTCGGAACGAGGAAATCATTTGACCCGGATAAATCAAGCTCGAAACCAGACTGGCAAAAGGGCGATCGCCCTAGAAAGTCAAGCGACCACTTAGGAAAGTCTAGAGTAGAAGGTAATCGTATTCGACAATCTTTCAGCAGAGACCATCTCGATAGTCGTTTTGAAAGCATAGATGAAGACACTAGCCCTGACCTGATATACGGACGTCATGCAGTTGAAGCGGCAATTGAAGCTGGCCGTTCGCTCAACCGTCTATGGGTAAATGCCAAACTTCACTATGACTCACACTTTAGGCCCTTGATTGCGACAGCCAAAGCCAACGGTAGCGTTGTTGACGAAGTTGAAAACGTGCGGCTTAGTCAGATGACCCAAGGCGCCAGTCACCAGGGAATTGTGGCTCAGGTCTCTGCCTATGAATATGTAGATCTAGAAGTGCTAGTCCAGCAGGCAAAGAACAAAGCGCGTCGTCCGGTGATCGTAGCTGCGGATGGAATTACTGATCCCCATAACCTAGGGGCAATTATCCGCTCGGCGGAGGCGATTGGCGCTCAAGGCATCGTCATTCCTCAGCGTAGAGCCGTTGGTGTGACTTCTACCGTAGCCAAAGTGTCGGCAGGTGCCTTGGAAAATATACCGATAGCTAGAGTCATTAACCTGGGGCGCGCTCTAGAGTACCTAAAAAGCAACAGCTTCTGGATATACGGACTCACGGCAGAAGCAGCCCAGTCAATTCATACGACAGACTTTTCAGCGCCAGTAGTCCTAGTTGTCGGCGCGGAGGGTAGTGGGCTGAGTCTCTCTGTTCAAAATCTTTGTGATCAGCTTGTTTCTATTGAACTTAGCGGCAAAACACCTAGTCTCAACGCCTCCGTAGCTACTGGCATGGCTCTCTATGAGATCTACCGTCAAACTTGGATAGATAAGCTACCCGTACTTACTAGAAAAAAACTACAAAAGGGATCGGTAGAAGCCTCGAAATTAGAGCGAATAGACAGTTGAAAGAGATCGGGGATGGTAAACGAATACACTGATTCGGATTAGATTTATCAATACTATTCTAAAGGGACTCACAGGCATATATTCTCCCAGAACAATATAATTAGATACGATTTGTCTGTAGAAGAAACAGTTGAACTATCGGTTCAACTGTTCTACTTTCTACTCAAGATTTAATTTCAACTATCAAAGAAAAACTGTCCACAATACAAAGCATTCGCCAAACTGTAATGAAAAACTTCTTTAGCGGTCTGTTTAGTTTCTTCTCTAATCCTTGGTGGGTAAAGATCACAACGGCAGAACCTAATTGTGTTTATTACTTCGGCCCATTTGATGATGAAGCGCAAGCTACTCAAGCTAAGCCGGGCTATATTGAAGATCTTCAAAAGGAAGGTGCTTTGCAAATTCAGACCAGCTTGCATAATATTCCAGAGCCTGCAGAGCTTACCATCGAACCAGAGAATACAGCTAGTGCGGTAACGATGGTTCCGGTAGGCAGTTAGCCCTTACGAAGCAATCTGCAGTACAGAAAGGATGCGCTCTTACTTTGTCTTGGTAAGCACCCCTGAAGCCGTGCGAGGGAAAGGGTCTCACCGCTGTCTTGGTAGGCATGCCCTAGTACCATACGCCGATGCGTCTAATCGCTACAGGTAGGGTACCCATCGCTCCGTAATGGTTTTAGCCGATAAGTATGTCCTTAGCAACTCTATGAAGGCGATAGCAATAGCCCTACTTAGTCGAGGGTTGTTCGCCTAGTGATTCTATCAATCGATCGATTGCTGCAAGGTCTGGCTGCCAGCGGTAGACGCTAAGCTCTAGCTTACGCCTGTTGAAGACGATCCCCTCACCTTCAAGCAAGCTTTGCTGAAGATCGTCGTTACCATCTCTTAACGACGATCTAGAAACCTCCCCCTTGGCATTGATGACCCGATGCCAAGGTATTTCCATACTATCGACGACTCTATAGAGCGCGTAACCAACTACCCTAGGCTTACCGATTAGTCCAGCCAAATCAGCAATTTGACCATAGGTAGCGACTTTACCGTACGGGATCAACTTGACAATCTCGTAGATTCTGGGGTAACACGACGTTTTTGTTGACTTCTTTGTCATAGATTCATGTTTTGTCTATTGACTACACCCTAGTCTGCTTCACTGTTAGGGGCTTCGTGATCGCTAGTCGTAAAACAGTAAGGACAAGCCAAGACAACAAGCGATCGCGCCTTCACCTTCATAACCTGATCGCGCTCGTAGACCTCTCCTTTCTCAACGAAACCATTTGGATCACTCGTATCCAACAGAACCGACCACTTCTGAGCATTCACAGCGCCTGGTACTGTGAATTCTAGAGGGTTCTCAGATGGATTGATAAAGAGTAAAAAGCTGTCGTCTAGAATGCGCTGACCCTTGTTGTCTAAATTGGGGATCTCAGCGCCGTTCAAAAAGATATTGATTGCCCTAGTTGAGCTATCGTGCCATTCACTGTCGTCGATGGCTGTGCCATCCGGGTTGAACCAGCCGATATCTACAACGCCAGAGCCGTGGATCTCTCTACCAAAGAACCAGTGATGGCGGCAAAAGATAGGATGTGCCTGTCGGAATGCAATGAGTTTGCGGGTGAACGTTAGAAGCGATCGCGCCTCTTCATCTAGCTGCCAATTAAACCAAGAAAGTTCGCTATCCTGACAGTACGTGTTGTTATTTCCTGACGTTGTTCGAGCGATTTCATCACCCCCTAGCATCATGGGTACTCCTTGGGAGAGCATCAGCGTTGCTAGATAGTTACGCCGCTGCTTAGCTCGAAGCGCTAATATCTCGGGATCGTTTGTCTTGCCTTCAGCCCCACAGTTCCAAGAGCGGTTGTAGCTTTCGCCATCTCGGTTGCCCTCCCCATTAGCTTCATTGTGTTTTTCGTTGTAGCTAACCAGATCGTTGAGCGTAAAGCCATCGTGAGCCGTGATGAAGTTGATACTGGCATGAGGCAACCGACCATCGTCTTGATAGAGATCTGAACTGCCAGTGAATCTAAACGCAAAATCGGCTAAGCTACAGCGTTCACCTCGCCAGAGATCTCGAATCGTATCTCGATACTTTCCATTCCACTCAGACCATAGCAGTGGAAAGTTGCCTACCTGGTAGCCGCCCTCGCCTAAATCCCAAGGTTCCGCAATTAGCTTGGTGGTTGAGAGCACTGGGTCTTGATGGATGATGTCGAAAAAGGAAGAAAGTCTATCTAC